>JAFLUJ010000001.1:0-14051 GCA_022511485.1 Oscillospiraceae bacterium
CTCACCCCACTCTCCGTTTTAGCGCAAAAGGAGTTTCGCGCTCTGCGGAGCGCGACAAGGGGCTGCTCGCCCCTTGACCCTCGCCAGCGCGAGGCTGCGCTGGACCAGCCAGACGATTTTCGCAAAGCGAAAATCGAAAAGCTTTGCGCCGCTAAATTATGATTTATATTAATCATTCAGAAAAGCTTTATAAAAACATCAGCGGTTAGAGCGATGATCTCCATTGCTCTAACCGCCGTCAATTCTTATATAATGCCCTTTGTTATAAAAGTCCCTCAACGATCTCCTTTGCCCTGTCGTTATCTGAGCAGGCTGCGAAGATAACCCAGTTATCCTTTTCGATAACTGCCGCACCCTCAAGCTTATAGACCTCGTCGGGAGTGTAGTCCCTGTAAAGAGCAAGCTGACTGTCAAGACGTTTCCGAACAGCTTCTGCGCCGGCTTTTGCACTGTCAGCACTGTCAAAACGGAACACTGCAAGCTCGTCCGGATATGCTCCGCTTCCACAGATAAAGACCGACATATCAGTAACGGAAGCAGTGTCAATATCGTAGAATGCTCCTATGTTTTCTGCGGTCTTTTCAATTGCGGAGGAGATCTCTATTTCTGCCGTTATTGCTGCCGTAATATCCGCAGCGGATGTCTCTGCTTTTGCTGCTTCCGTATCGGAAACCGACGCCGCAGACGCAGGCTCCGGAGTTCCGTCAACAGGAACAGTGCCCGGTTCTTTTTCACAAGCTGCAAGCAGCAATGCTGATAAAGCTGCTGCAATAATTATTGCTGTTTTTTTCATATATATTGATCCTTTCATCAGGAATCCCCCAAAAACCTCAAAGGAGATTTCCAGAGTTTCCTATTAATAAATTCCTAATATTTCCGTAGGCGGAAGAATTTCCGTCTGCTCAGCCGGAGGCTCGGTCACGGCAGATGTTGTTTCTGTAAATGTTTCCGTGACCGTTTCTGTAACGGTTTCAATGATCGTCTCAGTGACAGTAACAGTTGCCGGTTCGGTCACTGCGGGAACAGCCGCAGCAGTCACAGGTGGAATTACAGCAACCGTTTCGGGAACAAGACCCTCCGCCGCCGTCTGTACTGCGCTGAGTATTACCGGATAAGCATATGTCTTGAAATGGAGACCGTCATTTTCCGCGTAATGATCTGCCAGATAACCGGTGCTGTCTTTCAGCAGGGAGAACACGTCCACATAAAGAGCGGATTTTTCTCCTGC
Source organism: Oscillospiraceae bacterium (assembly GCA_022511485.1). Lineage (GTDB taxonomy): Bacteria > Bacillota > Clostridia > Oscillospirales > Ruminococcaceae > RGIG8773. The sequence goes on from JAFLUJ010000001.1 coordinate 1,229, forward strand.
CAGCTTTTCGATATGACTGTTATATGCGGTGATGTTTTCTATCTTCTCGGGTTTTTCGCTCTCATGGGCAGCTGTAACGGGAGGGATAGATATAAGGACGATAAGCGCGTCGGGACAGGTCTTCCGAAGCTCGTCTATAAAGACCCCCATTCTCTCCGCCATATAATCCTCCGAAAGGTAGGAAAGTCCGTTTGTGCCAAGCATTATGCAGATACAGCCCGGATTCAGCCCCGCAGCCTTAGTGTAAACGCTTTCTCCGTTAATATCCGTAGTCATTACCGATGCAGGAGTAAGTCCTACCTGGGCGAAAACATTTTCCGGCTTTAAATATCCGTAGTTTACCAGACCCACGGAAAGCGAATCTCCCACCATGAGCACCCTGTCAAAAAAAGAAGCGTCATATTCGGAGGAAGCCTGTACAGTTTCACCGGGAATGGTTGTTTCTGTGGGAGCTTCCGTTTCAGTTTCGGATACCTCTGCTGCCAAAGTGATCTCCGGAACGGGTTCTGTAGTCTCAGCCGGTGTAATGACCTCGATCTCCGGTTCAATAACATTTATATGCGTAGTATCGCCCTCAGCAGAAGCTTTATTTCCACTTAAAATATCAAAGCCATGCTGTCTTGCAAAATATATTCCTGTAAGCGCTGCCAGAACCACAGCTAAAAAGACTATCGCCCATACTGCCGCAGTATCCGCCGCAGACGCTTTATCATTATAATGTGCCATAAAAAGCCTTCCTGACAATATAATATTTATTAAAATAGCTGTAATTTTTAGTATATTTTTAAAATAAAAAAGTAATATTCAAAAGTATTATTATTATACTACATATCATGCTGTTTTTCAAGCATATTTTTTATTTTCCGTCATTTGATACAAAGTGAAAACCGATCTGACCGTCTAAAATATGAAAGTTTACAGCAGCATATCAAATATGTAATTTTTTTCGTGAAAACATAATGAAATTTTGCATATATTCCTTTACAAATGAAAAGATTTATAGTATAATATGCTTTAGTTTATTTCAGAAAAGGAATGATAAGGATATGTTTAAAAGAACATTAAAAACAATGGCAGCATTACTTACAGCAGCAGCGATGCTTGCAGGCTGCAAGGGAACTGCTGACACAGCTGATAACGGACTTGTAGACCAGCTTAACGAAGAAGATGCCGGAGCTGAAACCACAGCGGCTACAGTGGATTTTTTCAGTATTAACGACTGGCTTCCCGATGTGGAGATCCACAATTTTATAATGCCCGAGCCCGGTGAAAAGATCGCTGTTATGACCGTAAAGGATTACGGCGAGATAAAGATCAAGTTTTTCCCAGAGGACGCTGAAAAGGGCGTGGAGAATTTCATAGGTCTTGCAGAAATGGGATATTATGACGAGCTGATCTTCCATAGAGTAATCCCATATTTTATGAATCAGGGCGGAGATCCCAAAGGCAACGGCACAGGGGGAAAGTCCATCTGGGGAGATTCCTTTGAAGGCGGAACATCGGAAAATCTCTATCACTTTACCGGAGCTGTAGCTTATGCAAACAGCGGAGCAACCTCTACAAACGGAAGTCAGTTCTATATCGTGAATACTCCGGACGGATATATGTCAAACTCCTGCGCAGAGCTTCACACCGCCGCTCCTGACAGATTCAACTGGCCCGGCAATGTTGCGGAGCTTTACAATGAAAAGGGCGGAGTTCCTTTCCTTGACGGTGGATACACTGTATTCGGACAGGTCTTTGAGGGCATGGACGTTGTAAGAGCTATCGCTCAGGTTGAGACAAATGAGGAAAATGACAAGCCTCTTACACCGGTCATAATTGAAAGCGTTCGTATTGTTGAGTATGAGGGTTAATTTCCGAAAATACAAATCTAAACAGGAGGAGCTTCAAGGCGTCCTCCTGTTTCTGAAAATAAACAAAATAGGTGAGATGGATGAAATACAATTTTGACACCCACGTCGAAAGACGTGGAACTGATTCATTAAAATGGAATGTAGAAGAAAACGAGCTTCCCATGTGGGTGGCTGACATGGATTTCGAGACCGCTCCGGAGATCAAAGCTGCGCTTCTGAAACGGGCGGAGCACGGAGTTTTCGGCTACACCGAAATTTCCGACAAATGGTACAGCGCCTATATTGACTGGTGGAAAAACCGTCATGGTTTTGAGATGGAAAAAAGCTGGCTGATTTTCAGCACAGGTGTCGTTCCATCTATCTCCTCTGCCGTAAGGAAGCTTACAACTCCCGCAGAAAAGGTGCTTATCCAGACGCCTGTTTACGGAGTATTTTTTAATTCCGTCATAAACAACGGCAGACAGGTTCTGGAGAATCCACTTAAATATGACGGCAGCAGCTATGAAATTGATTTTGAGGATCTGGAGGAAAAGCTTTCTGATCCTCAGACCTCCATGATGATACTTTGTAATCCCCATAATCCTGTGGGAAAGATCTGGGACAGGGATACTCTTGCACGTATAGGGGAGCTGTGCGCAAAGCATAATGTGGTAGTTCTTTCGGACGAGATACACTGCGATCTTACCGACCCGGGATGTGAGTATATCTCCTTTGCTTCCGTGTCGGAGGAGTGCAGAAAAAACAGCGTGACCTGTATTTCTCCTACAAAGGCGTTTAACATTGCAGGCTTGCAGACATCGGCTGTAGTTGTTCCGGACGTGCGGCTGCGCCACAAAATATGGAGACAGCTTAATACGGACGAGGTCGCAGAACCGAACGCATTTGCCGCGGAGGCAGCCATCGCCGCATTTACCTCCGGAGGTCAGTGGCTTGACCAGCTTCGGGAGTATATTTTCCTCAACAAAAAAACGGTGGAGGAATATCTGAAAGCGGAAGTACCATCTATAAAGCTGCTGTCTTCACAGGCGACCTATCTTTTGTGGCTGGACTGCTCCGGTGTAAAGGGATTTGAGAACTCGGAGGTGCTGTCTAAATCTATACGTAAGGAAACGGGGCTGTATCTTTCCTCCGGAAGATTCTTCGGAGGAAACGGCAGCAGCTTTCTCCGAATGAACATTGCCTGTCCAAGGGATGTCCTGCTTGACGGACTTGACCGATTAAAACGGTGGAACGATAAATCATAATTTATAAGCCTTGACAACTCACTAAATTTTCTGATATAATATTGTAAAGTTTTCTTTCAAACTAAAAATTCAAGTCTGAATCCTCAGGAGGAAATTTTCATGAAAAAGCAAGTTTTTAACCCATTTCTCCCCATCAATGAATGTATCCCTGACGGCGAACCTCACGTTTTCGGAGACAGAGTTTATCTTTACGGTTCCCATGACAAGGAGGGCGGCGAGACCTTCTGTATGCTTGACTATACAGTATATTCCGCTCCCGTTGACGATCTCACCGACTGGCGGTGCGAGGGAGTGATCTACCGCGCCGAACAAGATCCCGATTACGCTGACAGAAAATATATGTACGCTCCCGATGTTGTTCAGGGAAACGACGGGAAATATTATCTCTACTATTGTATGTCCGGAGATTTCGGAGTAGGCGGATATTTCGGACCTATCAGCGTTGCTGTATGCGATACTCCCGCGGGAAAATATGAATACATAGGCTGCGTCCGTTTTCCGGACGGAACTCCCATGAAAAAATATGTCTGCTTTGATCCGGGAGTAATAAACGATAACGGAACTATCCGTATTTATTACGGCACTCAGTACGATTTTGAAGAGTGGGAAAACTTCGCACAAAACGAGGAGCTTATCAATACCGAAATGAATATGTTCGGCAAAAGCCGTGAGGAAATTCTCGGAACTCCCGAAAGCGTTATGGGTCCCAGTATGGTAGTGGTCGGCGACGATATGATGACCGTCATCGGCGACCCTGTCCACATTATTCCCTATAAGGTAAAGGGTACGGATTTTGAGGGACACCCCTTCTTTGAGGGAAGCTCCATCCGCAAGGTTGGAGATAAATATTATTTCATTTACTCCTCCAAGCAGAATCATGAGCTTTGCTATGCTACCAGTGACTATCCGGATAAGGATTTCCGTTTCGGAGGGACTATCGTTTCCAACGGAGACATAGGATTAAACGGCAGAACTGAGAAGGATAAGCTTAACATGACCGGAACTACACACGGAAGTATCGAAAACATAAATGGTCAGTGGTATGTTTTCTACCACAGGCTCACCCACAAATCGGACTACAGCAGACAGGCGTGTGCAGAGAAGATCGAGATAGCAGCAGACGGAAGCATAAAGCAGGTCGAAGTAACCTCCTGCGGACTTAACGGCGGAGCTCTTATAGCTGAGGAAAGTTATCCCGCTGTAATTGCCTGCAACATTACCAACGGAAATATGCCTCACGGCTGCAATAAAATATTTACTGACAGCTTTCCCAATGTAAACCATGACGACACCGGAAGATTCATTGCTGAGATCGCTGACGGCACTCTTATAGGATACAAGTATTTCAGATTCGAGGGAAATACATCCCTTGCTCTCACAATAAGAGGCAGCGGAGAGGGACATTTTGAGATAACCGACGAGACCGGAAAGGCTCTCGGCACAGCGGCTGTTTCACCTTCGGAGGATTGGAAAAAGATCACCTGTCCGATAGATACTGACAAGGGAGACCATGCTCTGTTCCTTACATACAAAGGCAGCGGACAGACCGCTCTTATGGAGATCGGATTCGGTGCATAAACAGGGAGACAAACTATGAAATATACAAGCATACTAACAGCTCTTATTCTCGCTTTGGCACTGACCTCCTGTGCAAATGCAGATACCGGCTCAGTAAATGAAACAGGATCAAATAACGAAGCTTCCACATCATTTGCTGCGGAAGATCTGACAGAGGAAATTTTAAATGAGACCTCCGAAGCAGTCCCGGAAACAGAAACGGTTTCCGAAACCGAAGCAGAAACAGAGACGGCGGAGACCACCGAAGCTGAAATTTCTCAGGAAGCAGAATTGACCTTTATAACGGAAACTGACAGCAGCGGCATAACATTTTTAAAAGTACCTCCTGAAACAAAATATTACGAATGCAGATTTACAGATAAAAATGTTATAACTGACCCGTCGGAATTTAAGGATCAGGAGCTTCTTGAAAACGCCCAAAAGCTTGTGAACGATCATAAGATAGTTATTGAACCTACTGAATTTACCGAGGGTGGAACGTATACATATCAAGGTGGATTTGTATCCGCCATAACATCTGATTTTAACGGTGACGGACAAAATGAAAGTGTGTTCCTTTTCACATATGTCCCAGCCGATGAGGATGATGAAGTTATTTTCTTTACCGGTATGATGCTTGACCGTATCGTATATGCAGACAGCAGCGGAAAGCTTTCATTAATTGACGAGGAATTTTCCTATACCTCCGAAATAGCAGAGCTTGAATATAACGGATTCAGCCATCTGGTCGTAAACGGGGGACATAATAATATGTCCTCAAAGGTCTGCATTTACAGTGTACGTCCCGATGGTTTAAAGCTTGAGATCACCGACGGTTCTATACTTGGATACAGCGACTGCATATCAGATGGTTTTCTGCTTAAATTGAGGATACCACAGTATCAGAATTGGTTTGTCTGCTGGAACAATGACATTAAGGAATATGTTACTGTTTATCCCGATTATCCTGACAGCTCCGAAGCAGATAAAATAAAAAAAGAGCTGGACATTGATACTGACGATGACGCGGGAGTTGCTGTTTTCGGGGGAAAATATGTAAGCCTTTATTTTCATGACGGTATTGACTATAATAAACCGGAGATCAGATTTAATCCGTATATGGAGATCGACCAGCTCTCCATTCCGGAATCCTATGTCACTTACATATACGAGGACGGAAAATATACAAAATCCCTTGATGACAGAGGTTTCAGTGTTATTATTTCTGCACGTCCCGGAATTGACAATTTCTATCTTACTGATCTCGATATTGACGCAGCTGCTAAAAATCTTATCCCACTTGAATAATATGAAAACAGCTCCCACTGCTTGTTAAAAGCGGCGGGAGCTTTCTATTTTAATTCTATTTTAATTCTATTTTTTATCCGATTTTAGATCGGTCAGCGGCTTTCTGCTTTTATTTATAACATTGTCGGGAAAAACCGAAGCGTCAAGCAGATCAGCAGGGGAAATATCCAAGGCGTCCGCTATATTGAAAAGCACCTCAACTGTAAAATTGCGTGCCGCGTTCGGAGCTTCAACCATACTTATAAGTGACCGACTTACATTTGCCTTTTCTGCAAGCTTTTCCTGAGACATTCCTCTTATTCTTCTTAATGTCGAAATTGCAATTCCAAGTTGGATCAGTCTGTCACGATTTTTAAATTCTACTGCTTTACTCATACATTTTATTTCCCCCAAGGTATTTACTGATACATAGTATATATCATTATGGGAAAAAATACTGCTTTATTTATAAAGCTATTGACTAATATATAAATTAATAGTATAATATTATTGTAAAATACTTATTATTTAATTTATTTGCTTACTACAACATAAAAAGGAGATGTAAAAAATGGAAAATAGATCCTGCTTTTTTACCGGGCACAGAAACGCCCCTTTTGATACATTGCTTATTGTAAAGACAGGTCATGTTATTATTGATTTGATTGAAAATGGAGTTACAGATTTTTACGCCGGAGGCGCAGTGGGCTTTGATACATTTTGCGAAAAGCTTGTAATAAGCTTAAAAAGAAAATATACACACATCAAGCTACATCTTATTCTTCCCTGTTCTCCCGAAATTCAGACCGCCAAATGGAATGACAAACAAAAAGAAGAATATAATAAAATATTAAATGGAGCTGATGATAAAGAAATAATATCCGAGAACTACAGTAAAGACTGTATGAAAAAAAGGAATGCCAAACTTGCCTCACTCGGAGATATATGTCTTTGTTATTTCAATGAAAACGATTCCCGCAGCGGAACAGGACAAACCGTCCGCATGGCACAGAAATCCAAAAAAAGAATCATTAATATGTACAATTATTCCGAAGAGTAAAAAACCTCCCCCTGTTCAATTATCGCAAACAGGGGGAGGTCAATTCCCGAATATGACCCGATTTATGCTTCTGGTTTTGCCACTTTAAAAGTAACTTTGTACTCGCTTGTCAGTTCAGATGTATAGAGAAGATTCCGCAGAACATTTTCAGCGTTATTGGATACATTATCGTAGAAGCCGTCCCTGTTCTTCAGATCGTCCTCCTGCATCTGTTTCAGTTCGTCGATTCTATATGTTATCTCCTCAGGAGATATGGATGTGAAAATAGAATTTTTAACATCGTAATATTTAAAGCTTGAAGTATCCAGTTCATTTGATATGATCTTCGGATAGGGCAGGGTTATATGTATGGTTTTCTTTTCGTTGTCGATCTCGTCATATACAATATCGGACAGATCAATTCCCGCACTGATAACTCCGTCATAAGTAAAGACCGTCTGGTAAGTGGTGAGAGGGACTTTCATTCCGAAAAGCTCACGGTATTTTTCCAGATCGGCAGCATTTGTATAGTAGTATTTCAAGGTTACTAATTCGCTTGCGGAAGCAAAAAGCTCATCCAGATTTTCCTCTCTGAGAACGGTTTTTTCCGGCATGACATCATTAATAAAATTTCCGCCCTCAGACTGATTTTCTATTGCGCTACTTAAAACATCCTTTACCGATTCTGTTTTTTTCTGCATTATATTTACCACTATGAAGCTGCAAATTATACTGACGGCAGCACAGGAAATTATCAAAACAGCTATCCATTTCTTTTTCATAGGCTACCTCCTGACATCTTATTTAAGATAATTATAACATATTTCAAAAAGGACTGTCAATACGAAATCTCTGCGAACACAAATCTCCCCCTGTCGATTCCAACTAACAGGGGGAGTAAAATCATTCTTCCTTTGCTGTGACCGCAATACCAAGAACATCAAGACTGTCCTTATCAACAGGCGAGGGACAGGATGACATAAGCTCGGAAGCATTCTGCACCTTGGGAAATGCAGTAACATCACGGAGGCTGTCCGCTCCGCACATTATCATTGCCAGACGGTCAAGACCGATACCCATACCGCCGTGAGGAGCTGCGCCGTATTTGTACGCATCCACAAGGAAACCGAATTTGGCTTCGATCTCCTCATCGGTAAGTCCCAGAGCCTTGAACATCCTCTGCTGGAGCTCGTAATCGGTAATACGTATTGAACCGCTGGAAAGCTCCGTACCGTTCAGAACAAGATCATATGCCTTTGCAAATACCTTTTCGGGAGCATTGTCAAGATACTGGAGACACTCGTCCATAGGCATCGTAAAGGGATGGTGCATAGCAAGCCACTCTCCGCTTTCCTCGTCGTACTCAAAGAAAGGAAACTCTGTTATCCACAGGAAATTGAATTTACCCTCCGGAATGATGTCCAGCTGCTTTGCCACCTGCAAACGAAGCGCACCCAGTGTGGGCAGCGTAACGCTGTTTTTGTCTGCAACGATGAGAACAACGTCTCCCTTTTCTGCACCGAGAGAAGCAAGGATCTTTTCAAGCTCTCCCTCTGCCATGAATTTTCCGAAGGAGCAGCTTGGAGCGTCCTCAACCCAGCGGACATATGCAAGACCCTTTGCGCCGATCCCGCGAACGTATTCCGTCAGCTTGTCGATCTCTTTTCTTGTGAGGACGGACGCCCCATTCTTTGCAACGATAGCTCTTACCGAACCTCCCGCTTCAATGGCGGAGGTGAACACTCCGAAGCCGCAGTCTTTTACAAACTCGGAAATATCCTGTATCTCCATTTCAAAACGAGTGTCCGGCTTGTCCGAACCGTAACGGTTCATTGCCTCGGTATAGGTAAGCTTGGGCAGCGGCGTGGGAATGTCAGTATCAAGGACTTCCTTAAAAAGTCTCTTTATAAATCCCTCTGCCATTTCCATGATGTCCTCAGCTTCCACAAAGGACATTTCAAGGTCGATCTGCGTGAACTCCGGCTGTCTGTCAGCACGTAAGTCCTCATCACGGAAGCATCTTGCAAGCTGGATGTAGCGATCAAATCCGGAGATCATAAGCAGCTGCTTGTATATCTGGGGAGACTGGGGCAGCGCATAGAATTTTCCCGGATGAACTCTGGACGGAACAAGGTAGTCTCTTGCACCCTCCGGAGTGGACTTTATCATCATAGGAGTTTCGATTTCAATAAAACCATTCTCGTAAAAATAATCACGTGCGACCTTTGCAATCTTGCTTCTTCTTATGATATTATCCTGGAGAGTTTTTCTTCTAAGGTCAAGATAACGGTATCTGAGACGAAGCTCCTCGTTTGTGTTTGTGTTGTCCACGATCTCAAAGGGAGGGGTCTGTGCCTTTGCAAGGATACGCAGATCGTCCACAAAGATCTCCACACGTCCTGTTGCAATTTTATCGTTAATGCTTTCACGCTCACGGACAACTCCCTTTGCCATCAAAACATATTCAGAATGACATGAGGAAGCCTTCTCAAAAATCTCCTTATCGGAGGTCTCGTCAAAGGTGAGCTGTACAACGCCTGTCCTGTCACGGAGAACAATAAAAATAATACCTCCCTTGTCACGGACGGTGTCAACATAGCCACCCACAGTGACGGTTTGACCTGCTTCAAGCACCTCCCCGCAGTAATGTGTTCTTTTAAGTCCTTTCATATTTTCAGCCATTTTATTTTTCTCCTTTCGGTTATTGTTTAATGTTGCGTAAACGCATTTCGATTTTCGCAAAGCGAAAATCGTCCGGCTGGTCCAGCGCAGCCCCGCGCTGGCGAGGGTCAAGGGGCGAGCAGCCCCTTGCCGCGCTCCGCAGAGCGCGGAACTCTCCCTTTCCAAAAACGGAGAGGGTGGTGAGAACCGGCGATAGCCGGTTCGAGGCGGGGCGAACAAGACCGCCCCGCCTTGTAAATCAATACGAAAATATTAAACCTTGAAAACAGTCCGGTGGACTGTTTTCAACAGAAGCAACCATGTTCCATTTTTGTTATTCTCCTAAAATATCCCCACTGAACATCTCTGCAACAATGCTGTTGGAAAATTCATCAATAAATTTGTCCCCCAGAGAAATATTCGTCTGCTCTCCGGAATCCATATTTTTCAGCTTCGCCGCACCTGTCTCAAGCTCGTTATCGCCCAGAACCAGAGTGAAGGTCGCCCCGATCTTATTTGCATATTTCATCTGCGGCTTAAGACCTCTGTTCATGGTGTCGAACTCTACAAAATATCCCTCACTGCGGAGAGCGTTTGCAAGGACAGCTGCCTTTTTCTGAGCTGCCTCTCCCATGGACGCAATGTAAAGATCGCACTTCTTAGCCGGGACAAATTCCGAGCCTGCCGCTTCCATGGTCATGATGATCCTTTCAAGACCCATTGCAAATCCCAGAGCCGGCAGAGGATTTCCTCCAAGCTGTTCAATAAGACCGTCATAACGTCCGCCGCCGCATACAGTTCCCTGAGCGCCGATGTCCGTTGTTATGAACTCGAACACCGTCTTTGTGTAGTAATCAAGACCCCGTACAATTTTCGGGTCAATACTGAATTTTATATCCATATCATCAAGATATTTTTTCAGCTTTTCAAAGTGATCCGAGCATTCATCGCAAAGGAAATCAAGAATTACGGGAGCGTCCTTTGCGATCCCCTGACAGATAGGACTTTTACAGTCCAGTATACGCATCGGATTTCTTTCCAGACGGTCAAGACAGGTGGGACAAAGCTCGTCCTTTCTGCCCTCGAAATATTTTTTCAGAGCCTTGTGATATTCTGCCCGACAGGTTGGACATCCTATTGAATTTATAAAAAGCTCCACATTTTCAAGACCCAGTCTGCCCAGCAGAGATTTCGCCAGAGCGATGACCTCAGCATCAGCGGAAGCATCCGCAGAGCCGTACATCTCCGCACCGAACTGGTGGAACTCCCGAAGCCTTCCTGCCTGTGGTTTTTCGTGACGGAAACAGGAGATCATATAATAAACCTTCTGTGGGAGAGCTTCGTTCAGCAGACCGTTTTCAATTGCCGCCCTTGCCGCTCCCGCAGTGCCCTCCGGACGGAGAGTAAAGTCGTCGGGATCCTTTCCGTTGGCAGGACTTTTAGCAGTGACGCTGTACATTTCTTTTTGCACCACGTCGGTGGTGTCCCCCACGCTTCTTTTAAAAAGGGCAGTATTTTCAAAGGTAGGGAAGCGGATCTCTTTGAACCCGAAGCACTCCGCAGTTTCCGCAGCGCACCGCTCTACCGTCTGCCACTTGTAGACCTCTGCGGGGACAACGTCCTGTGTTCCCTTTGGTCTGTTCGTAATAACTGACATAATTTATTCTCCTTCTATTTTTTAATATTTCCACTCAAAAGGCTTATCACTCTTTGTCAGACCTGTGCCGTCGGTCTTAACGCGGTAATAGGATATAGGATTCACTTTGTCATATTGATCGTGCATATCATTATATTCATTAAAATAGATATAACCATTTACTATTTCAAAATTATTGATATAAGTTGATTCTTCGAATATAGAATTCACCGCACCATTTTTCAATGATAATTTATATACTTTTCCTTTACCATAATCATCATAAAAATAAACATCATCATTGTGTACATACATTTCACCAGATACTCCTACATGTTTATACATAATTTCTTGTTCCGTTCCGTCTGTCTTTACCCGGCACAGATATATGTTGTCCTTTCTATATACATTTCCTTTACCCCAACCAGATGGAACAGCATAATTGCTTATGTAGTATATATAACCATCATATACATCAAAACTGCTCGAAGGATCAATTGGCTTATAAATGGTAGTTACTTCACCTGTTTTTAAGGATATTTTAAAAAATTCACCTTTATAATCAATATGCTCAAGATCCTCATCAGCCCAATAAGATGAATGATATACATACATATGATCTTCATATATATCATATCTATATGATAGTCCTTCTCCTTCATAAAAGCCATCATATAATATTTCCCTGTCTCTTCCATCCTCCTTTATCCTTCCCAGACATTCATTTGATGGCAAATCGTAATATGCACCTGAAGGAAATTCGGTTACAAAATATATCCAACCATCATAAGAAAATATATTGTCTGCAAGACCTATTTCTTTCTGTGTTATTTTTTTAAATTTTTTCCTAACGCTATTATAGTTTTCTTTATAATATTCATATGTAATTTTATTCGTATCGGGATCTTCACTACAGGTATGTGAGTAATACCATTCATTTGGCGTGGTAACATTTGTTCCCTTTGATTTCTTCCCGACAGTAATCTGTCCATCTTTTTCGCTTACAGCAACAACCCTGAAAATATAATCAGTTTCTGCTTTAAGACCACTTATTTTTGTATTCGTTCCCTCAACGGACTTTTTATATTTGACTGTCTTTCCTGTTTCGACATCAGTTCTGTAAATGTAGTAATAATCTGCACCCTCAACCTTGCTCCAGCGCAAAGCTATCTGGTCATAGTCAATAAGCTTAAACTGCACCGTGGGAGCTTTCAAAGACTCCGCTGCACATGCACAAACGGGAAATACCACCACCATAATTATCATGGAAAAAATAACTGCCAGTGTCCTTTTCATAATCAATACTCTCCTTTTTTCTAAAACAAAAACCGTCCCAAAGACCTGACAACATTTGATCGCTGCCGGATCGAAGGGACGGCGGAAAGCCGTGATACCACCCATATTCATCCGCGTATTTGTGCCTGCCCTCCGTGCTTGCACAATATGCGGACCTCATTGACCCTTAACGCGGGAAACGTCCGTCCTTTGTCAGACGGCGGCTCATGGGTGTCCTTGGCACGATCTCCGCACAGACGCTTTCACC
>JAFLUJ010000001.1:14151-26076 GCA_022511485.1 Oscillospiraceae bacterium
CGGAAAAAATGTTACTCTCCCAATCATAGCCTTTGACCTATGGGACTATTATACATTATAAAATAAGGTTTGTCAAGAAGTTTTTAAGAGATCATAAGCCCAAGTATCGTAAAGCCCTTGTCCTCATTGCCCGCCACAGGCTTTATCTCAATAGTATGCGGCAGAACATCGTTACCGATAATGATCTGCTGGGTCTCACCGTAATTTCCCCAGCCGTTAGGGAAATTTCCATCAAGCTTTGCCTTCGGCTCTCCGTCCACAAATACCTGATACATACCGTTTTTGCCGCTTACAGTTTTCATGTAAAATACTCCGAAGTTTCTGCACTCAACTTCAAATGTGATGCTTCCTCCGCTTTCGGTTTTCCAGTTGTTATGGAACTGATCGTAGAAAGCTTTATCGACTACCTCAAAGTCCTCGGAGGACGTGGCTGTAATATCAGCTGCACTGTACATTTTCGCATTTGCATAGTAGTCGTTTGTATAAGGTTCAGCAGTAAAGGCTGACGGCTCTTCTGTGATGGTGTCCAGCTTGTCATAAACGCTGTCAAGATAACGGCTGATAAGCTGATTTATAATATCGTGACCAGCATCATTTGGGTGGATGTTGTCCGGAGAAATATCCGCCCAGTTAAGAGTACCTGCTGCAACCTCCGGATATACAACATCATGATAGCTTACCATAGGAAGATCGTATGCGTCGCCTATTTCCCTGTGGGTCTCCTGTAAGCTTGTGCCGTTGTCCATAGTAGTGAACAGGAGGATCACAGCAGGGTTGGAGCTGTGTCCCAGTATCTTTCTTACAAGGCTGTCATAGGAATACTTGTTCATTACCTTGTCACCGTCGTTTACGGAGAACTCCACGATAACCACATCCGGATCATAGGAAAGAAGCTGATCGTCAACACGGTGAACTCCCAGATAGCTGTTTGTACCTCCGATACCTGCATTTACGAAATTGATCTTCGCACCGGGAAACTTATTTACCCACCAGTCGTTGAATTTTGATGCGTAGCAGTTTGCAGGAGTGGAAGCAAGACTTCCCTGAGTGATAGAGCCTCCGATAACGCCGACAGTGATCTCCCCGCCATTCTGAGCCTTTTTCATTGCACTCGCAAGACGAACAAGATCTCCCTCGTTAAGAATGGCTCTGCCATACATGGCATCAGTCACCCCTTCATCTAAATTTACCGGAACATTCGGGTCGACCTCATTGCTTGCCGATGCTTCTTCAACAGAGGAAGCCGGATCGTTTCCATTATTCTCCGCAGCCGCATTTGTCTGAGCTGCTTCCGTATTGCCGGAATCGCTTTCTCCTCCGCCGGAGGTACAGCCCGCCAGCATAGCGCCGCACAGTATCAGAGCAAATATCGCGGATAATTTCTTCTTCATTTTTATCATTCCTTTACAACTGATTATTTTTTACCATAGTCCTTAAAAAATCCTGTCACAAAAACCGCCGCTGAGTTGCAGTATATCGTGCTCTCATTTGTGGAAACGCTGTTAGATATGTCATAATAGCATTTTGCCGGCGGAGCCTCCATAGGTATATTCCATTGAGTAAAATCATCCTGCGACTGATTGTTAGGACCGCATACCATCAATCCCGGAACAGGATCTTCCGTTTCGTCCGCCTCTGATGGCCGGTGATAGGGATGTCTTGTGGGATTGCTTCCGAAGCCTGTTACATAGCACACCCCCATTGGATTTTTCCCAAGAATGTAATTTAACTGTTCATAGGCTGTTTCAATATACTCCTTGCAGTCAAAGATCTTGTAAGCAAGGATAAGTATCATGCTGTCAGTCATAGAATACATATTACTGCCTATTACATAATCATCGGGAGATTTTGCCGTACCATAGCCGCTTTGCTTGCTCAGGCTGTAAAGGTTATCCGCTTTCGTTCTAAGCTGTATCTGGATATGCTGTTCCACAAGCTCATCCCTGGGACGGTCTCCGAGGAGATAGCTCATAGCTCCGAAGCCTCCGTTGTCCCGGTTGCGGAAATCCGTCACATTCACTCTTTCAGCCAGCTCCCGGAGCTTTCCGTGGAAAGCTTCCTCTCCGGTAGTTTCGTAAAGCTCGCAGGCTGCCCAGAACATATCGTCATTAATATTGTCATCATAGAAATCCCCTGCAACATTTTTTTCCACCGTAGGGGGATTTTCAAAAGGCTTGAATACCGGATTATTCATCAGCCATATCCATGCATTTATCGAAGCCTCATAAAGCTTGCGGGAAAACGCCTCATCAAATGGCTCGTATATCCTTGACGCCAGAGATGTCACAGCGCAGAAGCAGGCAGTTGCCTGGTGTGACCGGGGGAACACATACTGCCTTGCGGGATCGTTCTCCGGCATAACGATAGGAGTATATTTCATAGCGCTTACCTTATGATATACACCGCCGTCCCTGGTCTGCATTTTAAGCAGCCAGTCAAGACCTATCCGGCATTCGCTCAATATGTCAGGTATCCCCTCTTTTGAATCCGGTATGCCTGTTTTATCGGAAAAGCTTTCCGGAAACATACTGTAAGCATAAAGGAGATGTCCCAGAGCAATACAGGTGCACACAGAATATCTGCCGTACCCTCCTGAATCGTGCCAGCCGCCGGTAACGTCCCGCTTTACTGAGGGATTATCAAACATTGATACAAGCTCGCTGTGACATTCGCCGTGGAAGTAATCTCCCGCAAATCTTTTATTCAGAGCAGAGCCGCACCTGTTATAGTAAAAGCCTTTAAGCAGACCTTTGAGAAGATCGTCATATGGATCGGAGGAGATAGTAAATATGCTGGACTTGTTTCTTCCGATCTTGATAAAGTAATCTCCGTACAGGTTAAAGGTAGAAAAGTCAATAAGAGAGACTATGTCGTTTGAAGCCGGATCCGGAACAGAAGCTCCCGGTATTCCCGAGAACATAGTTCTGCCTGATTTGATGTCAACTATCCGGAATGAGTCTGCTGAGCCGATAAACACAGCAGTTTTAGGCATATTATTAATATATCCGAGCTGATTATGTAATATCTTTTTGCTCAATGCTTATCGCTTCCTTTCAGGATGCTGTCTTCTTTTGATCTTTGCAAGCAAGACGTGTGCAAAGGCGTCAGCCGTTCTTTGTGCGGTATGCCTTAATATAATTATACAGCAACTTATTGTGATAAATAAAAACCTTTTTTATATTATTTATTAATTATTGCTTTCCCACATAAAAATGCCGCGCGGTTTTATCCGCGCGGCTGTCTGTTCAGTGCATTGTAAAATACTGTATACCTTCTGTAAGCTTTGTAAGCATATCAAACCTTACCTTTGTCTGGTGCTCCGGCTTGACCATATAATAGACATATGTTTCCAGCAGATTAATATCTGTCGCAGTCCTGCCTTCGATCTTGAAATGCTTGAATCCCATTGGCACATATTTATCAATTATTGTCTCCGGAGAGATATGGGTCTCCAGATCAGTAATATCATAAATATTATTATTCATATAGGGACATTCAAAATCTTCATATTTGTATGGCTGCTTATTCAGAAGATTTTTGCTGTGCTCCCATGATGCGATCTGTCCTGCTCCGATGTGGCGGTAGTGATCTCCTCTGCGTGGACAATGAGGTGTACAGCAGGCATTTACGAGTATCTCGCATCTTTCCCTGTCCGCCTGGTCGATCTTTTCAAGTTCGTCAAATTTGTTATTCCAGTTATAATCCAGAACTACGTATTTGTAATCCTTTTTAAACTCATCCCTGACGCCGTCCATATCCTCGATCTGCTTGCAGGTAGAGGAGGTTATTTTATAATCAGGATAGTTTTCCCTTATGTATTCTTCCAGTATGGGGGACATAACTATAACTTCATTGAATCCGTTATTTGCAGCCCGAAGTACCTGATTGCAGAAGCTGTCTCCCAGGTGTTCTTTTTTAATCAGCGGATTCGTAAAGGTAAATCTCAGAGGAATATCCTTTGAATTAAAGACCGTTATAATATCGTTTATAGAGCGCATTTCCGCAGTACCGCCCAGGTATCGGCCCCCGTTCCATACCGACCCCGGGAATGTTCCGAAAACAGATCTTATTTTCAGACCATCATGAAAATATTCAGGGTGACTTTCTATCATATTGGTAAGGATATTATTAAGTCTGAAATGGGTACAAAAGTCGGGAATGTGAAATCCGATTTCCATATTGAACCTCCAAAATGATTTTAATAGATCGACAGCAAAAGCTGCTTTTAAAACATTATATCACATTATATCGTATTTTGCAAGGGTATTTTTTACGCAAACAGCTCTCCTGCGGTGTCTTTGTAGTATTCCGCCTGAGCCGTCCAGAGAGAGCTGTATACCCCGTCCATTTCAAGCAGCTCCTGATGAGAGCCTCTCTCCGCGATCTTTCCGTCCTCCATGACGGTTATCTCATCGCAGAAACGGCAGGAGGAAAGACGATGGGAAATATATATCGCCGTCCGTGTTCCCACTATTTCGTTGAATTTGGTGTAAATATCATGCTCGGAAATAGGGTCAAGAGCTGCAGTAGGTTCGTCAAGAACAATAAAGGCCGCACCCTTGTAAACTGCTCTTGCAAGACAGAGCTTCTGTGCCTCACCGCCGGAGATCTCAACACCATGTTCATCGAAGTTCTTGTAAATATATGTGTTTATGCCATCGGGCATACTGTCAAGACGTTCGGACAGACCGCTCCTGCGGACACAGTCCACAGCACGCTCCGGATCGAACTCCGTACTTGCTGCCACGTTCTCGCCAATGCTGAAAGAGAACAGCTTTGAATCCTGAAAGACAACAGAAAACAGAGCCATATACTCCTCGTAATTATACTTTCGTATGTCAATGCCGTTCAGTGTTATTTCTCCCTCCGTGGGATCATACAGCCTGCAAAGAAGCTTCACAAGAGTGGATTTTCCGCAGCCGTTTTTCCCCACCAGAGCCATTTTTTCTCCGATCCTCCATTTTAAATTTATGTCTTTCAGAACATACTGCTCACTGCCTGGATATTTGAAATAAACGTGCCTGAACTCAAACTCGTACTCATTATCGCTGCGCTTTTCAGTGGGGATAGTTCCCTGATATTTTTCGTCCGGGATGTCGAGAAAATCAAAGACATCCTTGCATTGTTCGGCAGACATTCTAAAAAAATTTATCTGGTTAGAAAATCCTGTTATTCCTAACAGAACTCTTGTGAAAAGCATGATAAAAGCTATGACCTCGCCCGCAGGAAGCTCACCATATATCGCTCTCAATACGGCATAGCCATATACAGTGCCGCGAGATATCAGTTTCATAAGATCATATCCTATCCCGTATTTATGACACTTGAAAAATGCTTTTAGCCATAGCTTGTAATTTTCCTTTGCACACCGCTCCATCTCTCCGAGTATCAGTTCCTGCTCGGAATACAGACGTATTTCCTTACCGCTGCGATAGTTGTTCACAACATAATTCATATATGCCGAATAGGTACGATTACTTAATACTTGCCGTTTATCACGTCTGACATCTTCATAGGTTTTAAGGGTCTTTCTGTAGAAATACAGATTTTTGATAAATTCCGAAGCTGTAACAATGATAATCGCAGATAAAAATCCCAGTGGAGAAGTTATAAAGCCCGCAAAACCTATTTTCCCGCTGCTATGTATTATCGAGGGAATTATCAGCACAGCACCTATTATTATCCTGAATATATCCACAGATATATCTCCGGCTATTATCGGTACTGATGAAACACCGAGCCAACCGAACAGGTAATTCATGCACATATTATAACGATTCTGCATATCCGGGTCTTCAAGATGGACATAATCCATACTCATGAGTTTTTCGTTCAGCATATTCCGAAGCTGTATATCGTGTCTTGCCTTATGACTGCTTTCTCTGCGTTTTATATATTTATTAACGATCTGTACTGCAAGACATATGCCGACCATAAGGGCGGTGGATAAAAGCAGACTGCTCAATTTCTTTCCCTCGGCTATCCCATTTACCACCATGCTTAAAAGCAGAATAGAAAGGTATTCGTCAGCAATGGAAAGAATTTCGCACAGAACATTCCTGAGAGTATAGCCCTTGTCCGCCTGCTCGTTCAGTTTTATTGCACGGAATATGATGCTCCGCTGTTCCTTTGCGGTCAGTTTTTTCGATCTGCTGTCACTCATCTTTGCTCACCGCCTTATCGTTGTAATAGGAGCTCTGCAGTTCAAAAAGCTCCGCATATTTTCCTCCCAGCTCCATAAGCTGACTGTGTGTGCCTGTTTCCGCTATCATGCCGTTTTCCAGCAGGATTATCCTGTCGCAAAAGCGTGTGGACGCCAGCCTGTGGGATATGAAAACGCTTGCTTTTCCTTTTGAAAAGTTCGCATAGTTCATATACATCTCCTGCTCGGCTATAGGATCGAGAGCCGCGGTAGGCTCGTCAAGCAAAAGTATGGGAGCGTTTTTGTAAAGAGCCTTCGCCAGAGCCAGCTTCTGCTTCTGACCACCGGACAGCTCAATAGCGTCATCATACAGACTTCGTACAAGATGGGTCTTTTCCTTTTCGGTCAGGCTCATTACCTTTTCGTACAGCCCTGCCTGTTTCATACAGCGGACAAGCTTTTCCCTGTCCGTATTTTCATAGCTTTCGCCGGAAATGTTCTCAGCAATGCTGACGGGAAGCTCATTTATGTCCTGAAATACCGCCGAGAACAGAGTGAAATATTCGTCCCGGTTGTATGAATTGACAGGCTTTCCGTTCAGCAGAATTTCTCCCTCTGTAGGATCGTAAAGTCCGCACATAAGCTTTATCAGAGTGGTCTTGCCCGCACCATTCAGACCCACCAGCGCAAGACGTTCACCCTTATGAAGCGTAAAGGACAGATTTTTTATTGTTGGTTCCTCAGCTTTGTAATATGTGTAGCTGACATTCCGAAACTCTATTTCATGATCCCCTGCGGGCAGAGGCTCACCCTTGCCCCTGTTTGTTTTATCAGGCAGGTCGCAGTACTCTCTTGCGTAGGAGATATTATCGCTCTGCCACTTGAATCCACTGTAGCTGTCCACAAGGTTATACACAGTATTGGACAGCATTGATATTGCGTTGAAATAAAGCACGAAATCTCCCGCACCGATATTTCCTGTGAACACCTTATATACAACATATCCATAGGAACAAAAATATCCCGTCCATAGAACGATCTGCTCGACTACATCATGTCTGAATGACCATTCGTCCTGCTGCTCATACCAGTCAAGACGTTTTGAGAAGGAACGCTCCAGCGCCTGCCTGAAAAACACCGGAAGATTAAATATCCGCATATCCTTAGCGTAGGAAATATCCGAAGCTGCCGAATTGATATATTCAAGCTGACGGTCATAGTTCTGCCAGTTGTCCGCCATGTTCCATATCCACATCATTTTCCTGCGATTCAGCTTATAGCTGATAAAGCTCGGTATGGCAACGATAAGCACCATTACGGGACTCAAATATGACAGAATTCCGCCCATAGCCGTAAATGCCAATATGTTGCCCAGCAGCTTTCTGACATTGTATAGTGTATCATACGCAACGCTTTCCGTGGCGTAATGCGCCTTGGAGAGTGCATCATTTACCGAAGTTTTTTCGTTGTTCTCGTAGTCGGTATAGACGTTCTTTCTCACAAGGATATTCTGCATATGTCTGCGGAAACGGCTGCTGCCTACCCACTGATTATAGGTCGATGAAATATCGCTCAGCTCCGCCAGAACACGCTCGATCACAAGCAATCCAATGACGATCATCATGAGCGTTCGTCTGCTCCGTTCTCCGAGAACAAGCTCAACCACATATTTGTCCACAAACATTGCCGCTATTTGCCAGCCCTTGTCAAACAAAAAGCCTGTGAATATCATCAGCACCGTCACCTTATCGACCGACCATGCTTCCGAGAAAATGTAGCGGATATTTTCCCACAAGCCGTATTTTCTTTCAGCACGCTCCGCATTGAATTTATCCCATGCGGCTTTATTTTTCTCTTTGGTGTATTTTGCTATCTTAACTCGTTTCATCTGTTTCCCCTCCGAGATCTGGTATAATACTAATCCCAAGTCAAAAAATAGACAAAGTCAATGTTTTAGATTAAGAATAGTATAACACAAAAAAGACCGTTCGTGTTGATTTCGGAACGAACGGTCAATATAGGGAATGAACGGTCAATCAAATATATAGGCAACACCGCACAAAGAGCATCTGCCGCCTTTGCACGCAGTCTTTGTGTGGTATTGCCTGTATTCTCTGCTTTCTTAAAACAGTCCGGAAATATTTCCGTTATTATCACAGTCGATCTTAAGTGCAGCAGGGTCTTTGGGAAGTCCCGGCATTATCATGATGTCTCCGGTAAGAGCTACCACAAATCCTGCGCCTGCGGAAAGCTTCACGTCACGGACTGTAATTGTAAAGTTCTCAGGCTTGCCAAGCTTGTTGGGATCGTCAGAAAGGGAATACTGTGTCTTTGCAACGCAGACAGGTATGTCCGCAAAGCCAAGATTTTCGATCTCCCTGATGGACTTTTCCGCCTGTGCGGTAAATGTAACTCCGTCCGCACGGTAAATTTCCTTTGCAATAGTCTCCAGCTTTTCCTTGATGGGAAGCTTCTCATCATAAAGGGGCTTGAAGTCAGCCTTGCCTTCTTCAATTACATCGCAGACCTTCTGTGCAAGATCAGTTCCTCCATCGCCGCCCTTGGCGAAGATCTCCGTCATTGATACCTGAACTCCCATGCCCTTGCAGAATTCCTCAACAGCAGCGATCTCTGCATCGGTGTCGGTGTAGAAACGGTTTATAGCAACTACTACAGGTACACCGAATTTATGGATATTTTCAATGTGAGTTTTAAGATTTACAATACCCTTTTTAAGAGCGTCCACATTCTCGTCGGTAAGCTCAGTTCTGGGAACTCCGCCGTTGTATTTCAGAGCACGGATAGTCGCAACAACAACTGCACAGGAGGGCTTCAACCCCGCAAAACGGCACTTGATGTCGAAGAATTTCTCCGCGCCAAGATCAGCGCCGAAGCCTGCCTCTGTGATGCAGTAGTCTCCTAATTTAAGAGCAAGCTTTGTGGCTCTTATGGAGTTACAGCCGTGAGCGATATTTGCAAACGGACCTCCGTGCATGATAGCAGGAGTGTTCTCCAGTGTCTGAACAAGGTTAGGCTTAAGAGCGTCCTTCAGGAGGGCAGTCATCGCACCGTGAGCTCCAAGGTCGTGAGCATAAACAGGCTTGCCGTCATATGTGTAAGCAACGAGTATCCTTCCAAGACGTTCTTTAAGATCGCTTAGATCGGAAGCAAGACAAAGTATAGCCATTACTTCGGAAGCAACGGTGATCCTGAAAGAATCCTGTCTGGGAACTCCGTTTACCTTTCCGCCAAGACCTACGATAATGTTTCTGAGGGCGCGGTCGTTCATGTCAAGACAGCGGTCTATCATGATCCTGCGCTGGTCGATGCCCAGAGAGTTACCCTGCTGCATATGGTTGTCCAGCAGAGCGCAAAGGAGATTGTTTGCCGCAGTGATAGCGTGCATATCTCCGGTAAAGTGGAGGTTGATGTCCTCCATAGGAACGACCTGAGCGTATCCGCCGCCTGCCGCTCCGCCCTTGATTCCAAAAACAGGACCAAGGGATGGTTCGCGCAGAGCAAGAACAGCGCTCTTGCCTATCTTAGCCATAGCCTCTGCAAGACCTACGGATACCGTAGTTTTTCCCTCGCCTGCCGGAGTGGGGTTCACAGCAGTAACAAGAATGAGCTTTCCGTCGGGCTGTCCGGATGTCCTTACAAAAAGCGATTCGGACAGCTTTGCCTTATAGTGACCATAAGGCTCAATATCGTCAGGTCCGATTCCGAGGTTCTCGGCGACCCTGGTAATTTTCAGCATATTCGCCTGCTGAGCGATCTCAATATCAGATAACATTTTACACTACCACCCTTTTTTTATAATAATATAATTATAGCATAATAATCCGCTCTTGCCAACACTTTTCCCAAATTAATTTAAATAATTTTATATCGAAGCATATTTTGCCTTACAACCGCTAATTGCTTAACAATGCAAGGATCATAGAGTAAATTATGTACCCGTGTCGTATGTCACACTGACAAAAAAAGTAACCAGCGATATGGGTCAAGGCTCAGCCTTGTAGAAATTTTTGGAGCTGTCAAGGTCGGTTTCACCGTTAATTTTAACCTTGACAGCTCCATAAAATTTCTGATATACTGGTTCAGCGGTTGTGGCGTATTATTAAACAATATATATTTTACTTAGCCACGACCTCAAACATTGCATATGCACTGGCAAATTCAACATCAGAATCCGCCTTGGGACTTTGAAGAGTAACAGGAGTTACAGTGCCGTCCTCTGAAAGAACAGCAACAGGATTTGCAAATTTGATACTGGTATCCGTCACATCGTTTATGGGTATTCTGTAGAATCCAGGAGTGAGCTTGTAGCCGGTGCTGGCAAGAGACCTGAACGGCAGATCGAAAGTTTCTCCCTTGTAGTTCATAGAGTAAAGCTCCATTGTCATCGGGACATTTCCGTCCAGATCAGCGAAGCAGTCAACCCACTGACCTTTTTCCCAGCGTTCCAGTAAAACAGGAGCACCAAAGTTTTGAGTGCCGATGTCTGTGATCTTTGTAAGCTTTATTGTGATATTTTTTGTGCCGGCTTTGATCTTTCCTCCTACATCGGCAGAGATGGCAAGAGGCGTCTGTCCAGTCAGATTGCCGTCCTTATCAAAGCTGTAGGAGCTGTCTCCTATCTGCATATCACCGGTTGCAAGGTATCCGTCCAGACAATATTTCTTTGCCCCGTCCTTGCCCTTGATCCAGCCGGTATATGGCTTTCCGTTATTGTAGCGTCTGTTTATGCCGTCTTCCTTTACCCAGCCGGATTTTCCGGAAGTTACCTGAAATACAGTGTAAACAATGTGCCATGTGCCTTCACGGTTTTCTTCTTCCCAAGCCGGGAATGTGATCCTGTAATATCCTTCGGAGAAATTGTTTCCTGTATATGCCTGCGGATAGAAGGTTCCCGTATTGCCCTTTTCATAGCTTACGCCAAGACTCACATCATCTACACCATACATAGAACTTTCGTCCATGCAGTCTACCCATAAACCTTTTTCCCAGCGTTCCATTTTATATGGTTCGGCTGCTCCGTATTTCTTGCCACTATTGTCGGTGGTGGAAATGGTCACGGTGATCTTATCTGTTGTGGGTAAAATATCGTCCTTACATTCCCCGATAACCGGAGGGGTAAACTTTTCTCCGGTATAAGTTCCGTCCTCGCCAAAATTGTAGGTCTTGCTTCCGATCGTAAAATATCCCTTTACAAGATAACCGTCAAGAACATATTTCTTTGAACCGTCCTTATTTTTCAGCCAGCCTGTATAGGGAGAGCCGCTGCTGTAGCGTCTGGAAACGCCGTCTTCCTTTACCCAGCCGTTTGTTTTGTCAGCATATGCGGATAATCCCACTGCTGTAATTGTCATTGCTGCTGCCGCAGCCGCTGCAATGATCTTTTTAGTAATACCTTTCATTGTGTTTTCCTCCTATAGTATTTCTTCTATTATCATACCACTATTTTTGTTCACTGTCAATGGTCAGACAGCTTCAAACAGCACGCTGAAATTTTCTTCTGCACCGCTTTTTGAATTATGTGCGGAAAGGTCAATTTTGTAATATCCGGGATTATTTTGAAAACAATAATTATATTCCTGCGGATTAAAATGTGCAGTGCCATTTTCGGAATATGAAATAATGGTACTATCTTCATCAAGTCCATAGTCAGAAAAAGATGTTTCCTTATACAGTGCCCATCTGCCGTTTTCCCAGCGCAGCATTTTAACAGATTCGGAAAAAATATAATCTTCTTTTTTATCCGTTCCGGAAGAAATATTTAT
>JAFLUJ010000001.1:26176-48874 GCA_022511485.1 Oscillospiraceae bacterium
TGCGGGTTCCTTCCTGTACAAAGCCGTCTTTATACTCATTTGAGGGAGAGACCTTAAAATATGCATAGTACTTATCGGGAGAGCGCTTATCAAATGTTATTCTGTAATATCCTTCATAAAAATTACCAAGCGTATAATCGCGAGGATAAAAAGGTGCGGTATTAGGGTGTTGAAAGCTGTAATAGATAAATGCATCAGGAATTACATAATCATCTCCACCACATTTGACCCATTTACCTTTTTCCCAGCGCTCCATTTTCGATGGGTATGGGATAGAGTGTGTCTTTCCATCGTCCTCATTGACAAAAATGGTAAAGTCTATGCAGTGTGTATCCGGATTGACTTCGCCACATTCGGCAGATAAAGCGGGAACAGTGTAAATTCCGTTTGAAACGCCGTATACGTTGAAATGATAGGATTTGCCGTCTATAATATAATCACCCTTCATAAGATAGCCGTCAAGACAATACTTTTTTCTGCCGCCGCTGTAATTCAGCCAGCCGGTATAGGGAAGTCCATCCTGATAACGTCTTTGTATTTTATCTTCCTTGATCCAGCCAGTGAAAGCTGCTTTATCAGCTGTATCGGCGCAGACTGACGAACCTACCGCAGTGACTGCCATTACTGCCGCCGCAAGTGCTGCGAATATTTTTTTAGCAAGCTTTTTCAAAGTATGCACCTCCCTTTAAATCAGGCTCTGCTGCCAAAGGTCAGACAACCTCAAACATAGCATAAACGTCCTGCCATACAGTATTATACTGATCCCGACAGGAAAATGCTATCCTGTAATATCCGGGTGTAAAGCTTCCTGCTGTGTAGTCCTGCGGATAGAAATCCATCTTTGTAAAAGTAGATCTTTCATTACTTGCTTTTGCATATATGAAAGCAGCAATATCCGGTTTCAGGAACTGCACTCCATTGCCAATACAGTCTACCCATTTTCCGTTTTCCCAGCGTTCCATTTTATAGGGACGTCCCACAGAGTAGGTTTTTCCGTCCGCTCCGCTGTTAGTGACAGTAATAATGAGCTTCCTTGTATCGGAAGCAATTACCTTTCCGCAGCTTGCAGTGACAACAAGCTTTCTGCTGATGCCTGTATAGATCCCGTCTGCATTGAAGGTGTAAATATATTTTCCTATCTGGAAATCGCCTGTAACAGCATATCCGTCGTGACAATATTTTCTTGTGCCGTTTGTGTTTTCTATCCAGCCGGTGTAGGGGCTTCCGCTCTTGTATCGTCTTTCCTTGCCGCCTTCATTGACCCAGCCATCCTTTACTACTGTGTAGGAAACAACTTCAAATACCGTGCTGAATTTTTCGCTCACGCCGGTTTTTGTTCCCCATGCTGACAGATCGACCTTGTAATATCCGGGAGAAAAAATAAAATTGTTTCCGGTATATCTCTGGGGATAAAAATGCACCTGATCACTTTTTGAATATGTAATAACAGCAAGACAGTCGTCTGTTATATATTCGGAGCTATAGCTTTTACATTCTGCCCATCTTCCGTACTCCCAGCGCATTACATGAGTGGGATCTGCTGCATAGTATTCCTCATAATTATTTATATTTGAATAGATAGAAATGCCTACCTTTTCTGCATCGGAAGAGACCTTTCCTCCGCAGCTTGCGGAAAGCGCGGGATAGCTTTTGTTTACGCAAACGCCCTCATCATTAAAGGTATAGATGATGTTGTCTATCTGGATCTCTCCCGTCATAAGATAACCGTCAAGATAATATTTTCTTGAACCGTCAGCCACATATGACCAGCCTGTATAGGGAGTTCCTTTTGAATAACGTCTTGTACGGGTCCCCTCAATTACGAAGCCGTCCTTGTAGATGTTTTTCGGAGTTACCTCGAAATAGGAATAGAACGTCTGACCTTTGGATTTGCTGTCCGCTGCATCACTGGCAGAGAAGGTCATTCTATAATATCCGAGCTTGAAATTATTACTTGTATAAACCTGCGGATAGAAGCTCAGCTTGTTCCTGATCTGATAGCTGAAAACTGCTTCAGGATGGTCTGCGTCGTATCCATAGCTGACGTTTTTATCTTTGCAGTCTACCCATTTGCCTTTTTCCCAGCGCTGCATTTTTACGGGATCTCCCGCAGCATACATTTTGCCGTCATTATTATTTACATAAAGGGTAAATTCAATTTTGCTTGTATCCGGATTTACCTCTCCGCATTCCGCAGAAAGATCGGGGACAGCAGCAGTATTTTTGCTTACAGTGCCGTCCTTCCCGAAGCTGTAGCTTTTGCCGTCTATGATATATTTTCCCGTCATAATATATCCGTCGAGACAGTATTTCTTAGAGCCGTCGTCATAATTCAGCCAGCCGGTGTAGGGAAGTCCGTCTATATAGCGTCTTTCTATGCTGCCCTCCTTTACCCAGCCGTCCGCAACAGTATTATCCGGTGTGATAGCATAAGCGGAGGGACATACCGCTGTTACTGTCATTACCGATGCAGCAATTGCCGCAAGAATTTTTTTCGTAAGCTTGTTCATAAAATTTCCTCCTATATTTTTTAATTGATTTGTCTGTAACCATAAAAATTCTCGTCCAGATCAAGAGCTTCGATCAGCAGATCCTTCAATGCTCCGTAAATGTACGGCGAACAGCTTTTATAATTTTCTTTATAAACGATCACATTATTTTCAATGAAAATTATTTTTTCTTCTGAGCCGTCTTTATAAAATATTACTGCATAAAATGAAGAACCATCTGCTATATCCGGATCTTTTATCGTATCGCCGACCCAGAGCTGTTTTAAATATGTCATGGGACGCCGCATATCATTTCCTGTAAAAACCGCCGTCTCATGCTGGACCGGAAATTCTCCCCGTAAAAGATGAAGCTCTATTTTTTCTACGGCGTCCATGGAAAGCTTCTCATAGGGTGTCTTATTATTATCCGATTCGTCATCAACAAGGTCAAAGTATACGTATCCGTAATTCTCTATCAATACTCTGTATTTTCCCTTTTTCAGAGCAGACACATCATAATAATCGGACAAAGGAAATTCAACAGTAATTCTTTGTCCCTTTTCAAGAGTTTCCCAGGAATAGCCGGAAGCCTCAATATCCGGAGCGCCGTCAACAACAGTCCAGTTATCGTTTTTGAACTCCTCAAACTGATATATACGGGTGTCTATCCTACAGCTTTTTTCTGTTTCATTGAACACTGTAAAGCAGATTGTCAGATCATCACTTTTCAGGCTGTATTCTTCAAGCCATATTTCTGCTCTCAGACGGTCAATGCGGAAATCACTTTTGCATTTTCCGTCTTTTGTTGTTATAATTACTCTGTTATGTCCCGTTAAATTAACAGCAGGAACAGAATCAGTAAAAATTATCTCCAAAGGCTGACCCTCTTCATAAAGATCCGATTCCCATTCGATCTCATCACTTTTTTTATAGGACATCCAGCCATACACACGATCATTATACATAATATCAACGCCGAGCTCATCAGTGTGACTGTAATAATACTCCGCAAGACCGCGTGAGTTGATCGTCACGATGGTTTTTACCTGAACATCATGTATTCCGTCAAATAAGTAAACCTCCTCTGACGTTTCCACCGTTATCGGAGGGACAACTTCAAATACCGCATAGAAATTTTCCTTTGTCTCCTCGAAATTATCCTCGTCCCAGCTTTGGAACGCTATCCTATAATAACCTTCGGCTAAATTTTTATATTTCTGAGGAGAAAATGCAAATGACTTGCTTCCACCGGACCGTTTTAAGGTTGAATAAGCAGCATGAACGCTTCTATGCTCAACCTCCGCCCAGTTGCCGTTCTCCCAACGTTCCATTATGTATGGTTCGCCGAAGCATTTTTCCATATCCGTACCCGTTACCGTTAAATTGATAACATCACTGTCGGAGCTTACAACATCATCACATTTTGCAGTCAGCGCGGGAACTTTACTCACCCCTGTGTAAATTCCCTTATCATCGAAGCTGTAAATTTTGTCATCTGTCTGATGATCCCCCGTGACCTTGTAGCCGTCAAGACAGTAGTTATATGTTCCAGTCTTTCTGCTTTGTACCCATCCGGTGTAGGGAAGACCATCGTTGTAACGTCTGCTGACACCGTTTTCTTTTATCCAGCCGGCGTGCTTTCCCAATTCATATCCGCTGTTGGAAAAATCGTAAACGACCCCGTCAATTTTATATGGCTTTCCCGCCGCAGCTTTTCCGTCTGAAAGAAAGTACCTCCAGCCATCGTCATTTTTCAGCCAGATACTTTTGTACTGCTCTTCTTCGATCTCCATATCCGCGTAAACGGAAGCTCCCGCCGCCGAAGCGGTCATCATAGCCGCCGCAAGGACAGCGGCAAATCGTTTTACCAGATTTTTCATGCTAACTCCTCCATAAAATAATACCCCTCTATAATAAATACAATTCAAAGTGCCGAAATTTTTCACTGCAAAAAAATTTTTTTATTTTTTTGCGGATATGATCTCTTAACATATTAAAAATGGCTGTTACACCAACCACAAATGGTATAACAGCCCATTACATTTTTTATATTGCCGACTTTCTTACAGCCGCGCCGGGAACATTTTTCTTGACGATGTCCGCGCCAAGACCCCGGAGCTTTTCTTCAAAGTTTTCATATCCACGCTCGATGTGGTAAATGTCCTCTATTTCGGTAACTCCCTTTGCCGCCAGACCTGCAATTACCAAAGCCGCTCCGGCTCTCAGGTCGGGAGCTGTAACAGGAGCGCCCATAAGCTTTCCTACGCCCTCGATGACAGCCACCTTGCCGTCCACGGAAATATCCGCGCCCATACGACGGAGTTCGTCTACATAACGGAAGCGGTTATCGAAAATACCCTCGGTGATAATGCTTGTACCCTCCGCAAGACAAAGCAGCGCAGAGATCTGAGGCTGCATATCCGTGGGGAAACCCGGATGAGGCATAGTTTTAATGCTTGTTTTAACAAGAGGACCATCCACAGAGATACGTATGCTTTCATCGAACTCCTCAACATTCACGCCGATCTTTGCAAGCTTGTTAGTGATGCTTTCCAGATGCTTGGGAATAACATTCTTTATAAGTACGTCTCCCCTTGTTGCTGCAGCCGCAGCCATAAATGTACCTGCCTCTATCTGGTCGGGGATTATCGCATAGGTAGCTCCCTTAAGACGCTTAACTCCCCTGATCTTGATAACGTCCGTACCTGCGCCCATAATATCCGCGCCCATAGAGTTAAGGAAATTGGCAAGGTCAACGATATGAGGCTCTTTAGCAGCGTTCTCAATAACGGTCATACCTGTAGCCTTAACAGCGGCAAGCATAGCGTTTATGGTGCCTCCCACCGTTACCATATCAAAGTATATCTGAGTACCGTAAAGATCCTCTGACTGAATATCCACCATACCGTGTTCAATTGAACAGGTCGCTCCCAGAGCTGTAAATGCTTTGAGATGCTGGTCGATAGGTCTGTCTCCCAGATAGCAGCCTCCGGGCATGGATACCCTTGCTCTTCCGAACTTTCCGAGAAGAGTACCTAAAAAATAGTATGAGGCACGCATATGCTTTGCCATTTCATAAGGAACGATGGGATCGGTTATACCGGTAGCGTCGATCCTTACAGTATTTTTATCAAGGAATACCACGCTTGCGCCCATTTCGTACAGTATACGCAAGCTGATAGAAACATCACTTATATTAGGAACATTTTCAAGAACGCATGGCTCATCTGAAAGGATAACTGCGGGGATGATAGCAACGACAGCATTTTTAGCTCCGCTTATTTCAACTTCCCCGTGCAGTCTGCGTCCGCCTTTTATAATAAACTTCTCCAAAGTAAATTCTCTCCCAAAACGGCGATGCCGCCGAACCAGCGGAATAAAACGCCGACAGATTAACGATGAATAAATTCTAATGTATAAAAAGAAATAACTGTTTTCACAACATTACTATTATACCATAAGTGCGGGAAAAATAAAAGCCTTTACAAATATTTTTTATTACATTTTTTTTGTAAAAATAGTTTTAGTTTTTTTGCATATTATACAAAACAGGCAATATTTCTTCCAGAATATTCTAAATATTGACCCGAAGACATAATTTACTGCACTCTGAGGCAGTTCCAGGTTGAGATCTAACCCGGAGAGCACAAATTACAAGATACACCTATCAAAGCTGTTCAAGAAGCCGGAAAATTTCTTCCCTTTCAGCAAGACCGTCCGAGAACGCCGTTGCACCGCCGGCAGCAGTTCCGAGCTTAAGGGCGTATTCGTAATCTCCCTGACCAGAGCCTGCAATAAATCCTGCGACCATTGAATCTCCTGCGCCTACGGAATTTTTCACCGTACCTTTACATACTCCGCAAATGTGGGTTTTTCCGTTTTCATCAAGAAGCAGCGCACCATCTCCTGCCATTGAAACAAGCACATTCTGTGCTCCCATATCTTTCAGCTTACCGGCATATTCTGCGATCTCATCATTGGTTTTCAGAGTTACGCCGAACATTTCTCCAAGCTCATGGTTGTTCGGCTTGACTAAGAACGGCTTATATTTCAGCACGTTCATAAGAAGATCTTTCGTTGCGTCCACAACTGCTTTTATATTTTTCCCTGACAGACGCTCCAGAATTTTTTCGTAAATATCCGACGGCATACTTGATGGGATACTTCCTGCAAGGACGATCATGTCCCCATCGGTCAGCTTATCAAGCTTGGAAAAAAGTTCGTTCAGCGACTTATCGTCAATAGCCGGCCCCTGACCGTTAAGCTCGGTTTCATCGCCGGATTTGATCTTCACATTTATGCGGGAAAATCCATTTTCAAGGTGAACGAAATCCGTGTCAATACCCTTTTCCGAAACGCCTTTTTCAATTGCATCCCCTGTAAATCCTGCTGCAAATCCCAGAGCCTTTGATCTTATCCCCAGCTCGTTAAGAACCATCGAGACGTTGATACCCTTTCCTCCGAAATATATCTTTTCGTCCTTTGCTCGGTTTACGCTTCCCACTGCCATTTCATCTGTATGGACAACATAATCAATTGCAGGATTGAACGTCACTGTATAAACCATTAAAAAACCTCCCTGACGATGCTTCCAAAAGCTTTTATCCTTATGTAATTGTAGCATATATTTCCCCGAAATTCAATAGGCTTCGATCAAAGTCTGACAGTATGAAAAAGCATAACATCACCCCAGCGGGCAATGTTATGCTTTTTACTTAAAATAATAATGATCTTTAAATGCCGTTATTTCTTTTTGCGTCTGAGCATATTATTTCCGATAACCATACCTGCTGCAATGAGGGCGGCAGATACAACAGTTATCGTTATAACGACACTGCTGCTTATTTCCGATTCTCCGTTCATACCTGAACCGGCTGAGATGTCCTCTTCTCCTTTATCAGGCGAGCCGACGATAAATGCGAAGCCTCCTGTCGGTCCGTTCGGTGGTGGGAACGAAGGGTCGGACGGATCGGTCGGTGCAGAAGGATTGGAAGGTGCGGAAGGCTCTGATGCGGACGGTCCGGAAGGATTTTCAGTATCCCCGTCGCCGGGAGCTGGTGCAGGAGCGCTCGGAGAGTATACCAACATACTGTTTGTGAAGGCAAAGTTTCCGCCTGTAGTTTTCGCAAGCTCACTTGTGAACGGTGAGTTCGCATCGTCAGACCAGATGATCGGTGCACCGGGGGACACCATGGTGTCCATGATGTCTCTGACAACGCTCTCATATTTTCTGCCGTCCGCCGACCACACGTGCTTGCCGTCAGCATAGATCACTTCCTCCAGCAGGACTGTGGTGCAGTTGTCTTCAAATGGCTCAAAGCCTACTTTCCCCTGCCATACACCGTTGATCATCATCGGATTATGTACTTTTTTGTGTACATTTCCGCTGCTGTCTATACCCAATATCCAGATGTTCAGCTGGTCAAGGGCAGCCGGGTAATTACAGATAGTTCCGTTAGTATCTTTCCATACTTTTTCTACTTCAAATTCAATCGGCTGCTTGTAATTCCAGTTAGCCACATATGTCCCGCCGCCGATGAATACGCTGCCGTTGCTTCCGATACCGCCGCCTGATCCTTCGTCAGCATGATTGTTTGTTATGCGTACCTTGATCTTGCTGCTTTCAGTGTCTGGCTGAGGTTTTTCATCGGTATAGACTGCCTTGCCGGTACGGCTGTTCAGATAATCCTCAGACACATAGTCGCCTGTCTTAAATCCGTTTCCATCAATAGCGGATTTCCAATGATAAGGCGTTTCGTCCAGCATAAACTGTGTAAAATGATCCTGTGTCTGGGTGATTTTTGATCCGTTAAACTTACCGGGCTGAAAAGGGTCGGTAGCTGTCGAAATATCACATGGGCCGTTATTAGTTGTGTTGCCGTATATCACACTTCCGTCAACCATGTTGATAATAGTACCTGATGTGTTGCAGCCGGCGATACCGCCGCCATATTCCTTCGCGGTATTCCCTGTTATCAGCACCTTTGTGACCCATAATTCGCCGTCAATTACATCGTTTTTTCCGCCGTTTACATAGATCGCACCGCCGCCGAAATGATTGTCACCGCACTTGTTTCCTGTAAAATCTCCTGCGTTGATAACCGCCTTATACGAGGACTGTACAAACAACCCTCCGCCGTTGCTGGAAGCGTAGTTGTCGGTGAAAGCACCTCCGCCTTCGTTGCCTTCGTCCATCCGGAATGCCTCGGCGCTGTTGCTTGTAAGAGAATATATTCCTGTGCCTATGCAAACTCCGCCTCCGTAGGTTGCCTTATTTCCTATAAACTCCCCGCCTGTCATAGTCATCATCACACCGCTGCCGGTAACGACGATTCCGCCGCCGCAGCCGTAATAGTTTTCATTTTTGGAAACGGTGTATGGTCCTATTGCCTCGTTACCGGTAAATTTGCCGCCATACATGTCAATGGTGCCTTTCTCACAATAAATGCCGCCGCCAAGAAGCGCTACGCAGTTTTGGATGGTGCTGTTCTTCTTGATGGTGATTTGGCCGCCAACGGTATAAACCGCACCGCCGGAACGGGCTTTTACGACGGAGTCGGCAGAACGTGCCACTACGTTGGTTTTGCTGACATCATTATTTTGCAGAACTGTACCTTCGCCTATTGTAAGAGTACCATTTTGCGATACGTTGATTATACTGCCGGCGTTAGTACATTTCTTGCTGTTTCCGTCAATGGTTATGTTCCTGAGTTCGAGAGAACTGCCGCTGTTGATAGTGACCATGTTTGCGCCGCCCACATCAGGATTATCCTCATCAATGTAGCGGGTAATGGTAATGTTTTTGTCTTTACCATCCCATTCAGCAGAATTTTCGACTGTAATGGTATCAAGAATGTAGATCGTGCCGCCGCTTTCTGCATTTTCTATAGCCTGTTCAATGGTATGAAGCGGATCAGCCGGTGTTCCGTCATTATTATCGTCTCCGCCTGAGGAAACAAACAAGCTTCCTTTGAGCGTAGGGTTGACAGCCACAATATCGCTGCCGTCAGCGATAATATCCACAAGAGTATTTTTAAGATTAGTGATCTTGACATTATCAGGATCGATCTTACCTTTACCGTTCGCAACGATGACATAAGAAATATCATCATCGGTTTTATTGACGTTGTTCAGAGCATTCGCCCGTGTATCGTCCAGTTCGATGCTGATCGTGCCGCATCTTACAAAATCATCACTTAGCTTAAGAGATGCATTTGCACCTCCCAGCTTTATGCTGAGATCGGTATCTATGTCTGTGGCAAGGATCAGAGTACTTCCGTCATCCACGTCGATCGAACCCTTCACTACACCTGTACCGCTCAGTGTAAGGCTGGCATTATCCGTAACTTCAAACAAAATTGATTCTCTTGCATTAAGGGCGCATAAATTCAGATCCAGTATAACATTTATATCTATCGTCAACTTGTCAGAGTAGAAAGCCCTGATGTACTTCTCCTCTTCACCGCTTTTGTCTACACCCGGAAGAAGCTGAATTTTTGCCGGGTTGGCATTATCCTGTTTTGCAGCTGCGATGGCGTCGGAAATAGTATCATATTTTACTCCCTTATAAACGGCAGCCGGAATAATGTCAGTATCAAATGCAGTCAGTGAAAGACCACCCGCATAGCCCTTGTCTTTTGCATACCTGCCGGACATATCTTCATCAATAAACGTTCCGTCAGAATGACTCCATACAAAAGATGAAAAATAATCCGCAGCCCTTGCAGTATCCTTCATTTTATCTGCCGTGATCACATTGACGGTTGCATACTGACCGATGAACAGATCATTTGCGTCTCCGTTGACGCAGGTATTGTTATAAACAGCACCGGATACGAGATTAAATGTGACGTCTGCGCTGTTGTGACAAACAACACCTCCGGAAACAGGTGTGTTTGCTCCCGGAGTTCCGGTAGCCTTATTATTTTTGACAACAGTATTATTCAAGGAAACAATAGCAAGATCATATATGTAGATACCGCCTGAACGGATTGCTTCGTTGTCAGAAATTTCACAATCATTCAGCGTAAGATTGATCGGGGTATCATACCAATAATAATTTTCACATTCAACATAAAATGTGTATTCAACAGCGGAATTACAGGAGATATTACATCTTTCAAAAATAAATTCCGCTCCGTATCCCATGACCTCGTCAGCTGTGATGACCGAACTGCCTATAGTTGAACCGTCTCCGTAGTTGCCGGTAAACTCACAGTCGCTAACGGTCACTTTATTGCTGGTAGACAAGTACAGCGCCGATCCGCCGCGTTTTGCAGAATTTCCCGTAAAACGGATGTTATTCAGATCTGCTGCATTTCCGGCATACACGCCGCCGCCCAGATTGGATGCAGAGTTGTCGGAAACCGTCGAGCTCCTTAATGTAAACGCACCGCTGTTAAAATAGATACCTCCGCCGTTGCTTCCGGCAGTGTTGCCGGAGATCGTCGAGTTATCTATAGTAAGGCTGCCGCCGCTAAAGTTTATTCCTCCGCCTGTACCGGTTGTTGTTGTGTTGCCGGAGATCGTTGAGCCGCCGATCGTCACCTCTCCGTTTTGGATATAGATCCCTCCGCCGCTTGCCGCAGTGTTGTTGGAGATCGTCATATTTTCAAGTGTGACAGTCGCGTTGGTTATCCGTAGTCCTCCGCCGCTGCCGGAAGCACCCCAGGCGGTGTTTTTGCCGTTAGTCAGAGTACCGCCCCGCAGCGTAACTGTACCGCCGTTAATTATATACACGCAGCCATTCTGACCGCCGTTAATGGTGTGACCATTCATTTCAAGGGTGTAGGACTTGCTGCTTGATGTGATATTTTCCGTGGTATCCGACAGAAGCTTTATCGTCTGACCGTCCGCAGCATCGTTGACGGCGTCCTGCAAAGTGGGATAAGGATTTTCCCCGATAGCTGCGACAATGGCATCAAGGAGGGCAATAGATGCATTTTCTTCCTCTTCCTCCACGGGAGATGTTGTTGTGACATCAGCGGAGACCTCTGTAGTTTCCTCCTCTGCTTCTTCGGGAGCTGTTGTGACGTCAGAAGAGATGTCCGGAGCTTCCTCCTCAGTTTCTTCCGGAGCTGTTGTTGTGGCAGCGGAAGATGTATCTGTGTTTTCGTCTTCTGCTTCTACAGGCACAGCGGTGCTGACACCTGAGGTTTCACCTGATGTTTCCCCCACTGCTTCGTCTGCAAAAACACTGAACAAGCTGCCGTACCATGATGTGATAAAAAACGAGCAAAGAAATACTGCCGATAGTTTTTGTCTTATTTTTCTTCCTATCATATGAGCATCTCCCTTCATGATCCTTTTATTGCTAATATATGTATACAGCGATAGTTTGCCATTATTCTTAATTTTATTATATCAATGCAGTCAGATGATTTCAAGTCCTTTTCACAAAAATTGTGTATAATGTTAAAATAAATTGTTAATCTTACACAAAAGCTCAAAATGCCAAGGTTTACAAGAAACAAATCCTCTGAAATTGAAAATAAAAGACCCATGAGCTGTCCGAAATAACACCCATGGGTCTCTTTATACTATTCTTTAAAAGCAGATTCCACAGCCTCCTCCTGAAATTGTCTTGTATAGAGGTTGTAGTAAGCGCCCTTTTTTGCGATCAGCTCCGTATGAGTTCCCTGCTCGATGATCCTTCCGTCATGTACCACCAGGATAACATCCGCCTGACGTATGGTGGAAAGCCGGTGAGCAATGACAAAGGATGTCCTGCCCTTCATAAGATGCTCGATAGCGTCCTGTATCAGCTTTTCGGTCACGGTATCAATGGAGGAAGTAGCTTCGTCCAGAACGAAAATGCGGGGATCGGCTAAAATGGCTCTTGCAAAGGAAAGAAGCTGCTTTTCTCCTGTGGAGAGCAGGTCTCCCCCTTCTCCCACGTCGCTGTCGTATCCCTTATCCATACGGGCGATGACCGTATCTGCGGATACGCTTTTTACTGCGGCTTCTATCTGCTCCATGGTGGCGTCCGGATTTCCGTACCGGAGATTTTCCAGAACTGTTCCGGAAAACAGATGAGGGGTCTGCAAAACATATCCGATGTTGCTGTGCAGCCACAGTTGGGAACGTTCTCTGGCATCCCTGCCGTCAATAAGGATACGTCCCGATGTAGGCTCAAAGAAACGACAGACCAGATTGACCAGCGTGGATTTTCCCGCTCCGGTCTCTCCCACGATAGCCACATTAGTGCCCTGAGGCACATGGAGGTTAAAATGCTCAAGAACGTATTCGTCGCCGTCCGGATATTTGAATGTTACATCCTCAAAGGTAATGTCTCCGTGCAGAGGTTCCCAGCTTTCTTTTTTTGGTTCAAAGGAGTCGCCGTATTTTGCAATGACCTCATGGGTGTCGCTGACGTCTGACCGGGTCTCCATAAGACGGGTGAAACGCTCCACGTTGACCTGAACGGTAATAAGGTCGGAAATTGCCCTGACTACCCATTGGATAGGTTCCATCATACCCAGAGCGTAGGACATGAATACAGACAGCGTTCCTATTTCGATAACGCCGTCAAGCGTAATGATACCGCCTCTCCACAGTACCAGTGCAAGGGCAAGTGAGGAGGAAAAGGAAATCATGGAGGAAAACATTGCCCGGTAATGTGCAGCGTGTACGGACACGTTTTTCATCTCGTAAGTGGTCTCGTCAAAATCCTGCTCCATTTTTTCTTCGATGACCAGAGTTTTTGTTGTCTTAGCTCCGGTTATGCCCTCATTGAAATTTCCGGTTATCTGTGAATTTATCTCCCGGATACGGCGGTTCAGAGCCACCAGCTTTTTCTGAAAGAAAGCAGCCGCCAGAGCAGTCAGAGGCACGATGGCAAGCACCCACAGTGCAAGCCTGAAATTGACGGTCAGCATTACGACTATCGCGCCAAGGATGTATGATATATTCCAGACGCCGTCCATAAGTCCCCATGAGACCAGAGCTGCAATACGGTTGGTATCGCTCATTACTCTTGCGTGGATATATCCCACACTGTTCTGATTAAAATAGGAAAATGCCAGAGTTTGCAGGTGGTTGAAGCTTGCCCGCTTCATATCCCGTCCTGTGTACATTTCCACCTTGCTTGCATGGTATGCGGAGATCATATTGGCGGTCACCTGAAACAACAGGATAGCTATATAGACGGCAACGAAGCCTCCAAGCGTATCCAATGTATTCAGAGCGATAAAATGATCCAGCGCATAACGCTGAAAAAGCGGCAGGATAATATCTACCGATCCCCCTGCAAGACCCAGAATTATCATGCTGATGATTATACCCCGGTATGGTTTCAGATATGGCAGAAGCTTGTTTATCCCGAACCAGGGGAGGGATACATATTCCTTTTGTTCGTCCTGTTTATGTGCCATATTCCGCCCCCTTTTCCGACAAGGTCATCTGCATATCGTAAATACGGCGGTAGATACCGTCCTTTTTCATAAGCTCGTCATGTGAACCCATCTCGGAGATCCGTCCCTTGTCCAGTACAAGGATACATTCCGCCTGCATAAGAGTTGTCACTCTGTGGGAGATCAGAATTACTGTAGCGTCTCCGAGATTTTCTTTCAGAGCCTGACGTATCCTTACATCTGTGTCCGGATCAACAGCGGACAGGGAATCGTCAAACACCATTATGGGAGTTCTCTGTGTCAGCATACGGGCGATGGCTGTCCGCTGCTTCTGTCCGCCGGACAGAGTAACTCCCCGCTCTCCCACGATGGTATCATATCCGTTAGTAAATTCGGAAATGGCGTTGTCCACGCAGGCAACAGAGGCAGCCCACCTGATGTCGGACATACTCATGTCCCGGCGGGTAATGCCTATATTTTCTGCAATGGTACGGGAGAACAGAAACGGCTCTTGCAGCACCATTCCGATATTGGAGCGCACCCAGCTTCCTTTCATATCGGCAATATCCGTCCCGCCGATGGTAATGCGTCCGTTTTCCTCCGGAAGCTCGTACAGACGGTTCATCAGGTGCATAAGTGTGGATTTTCCCGAGCCTGTGCTTCCAAGGATACCGAAGGTAGTCCCTTTTGGTATCTTAAAGCTGACATCCGAAAGAACAGGTATATCCCCATAGGAAAAGGAAACATTCTGAAATTCAATGTCCCCGTGCATATCCGGAGTAACAGCGTCCGGCTTGTCCTCCTCAGCAGCGGAGTTCATAATATAACGGATACGCTCGATAGATACCCCGGCTTTGCTCATTTCAGCAACCATACGTCCCAGTGAACGGACGGGCCATGTCAGCATGGCATTGTAGGAAATAAACGCAATAAATTCACCGGCAGTCATGCTTCCCCTGACGCAGAATACAGAGCCCATAATGACAATAAGCATTACCTGTAAACCTGATATAAGATCTCCCGCGCCCCAGAACAGAGACAGAAGCCTGCACAGCTTTACCCACAGATCGGTGTAATAAACATTCTGCTTTTCAAAACGATCCTTTTCGTACTTCTCCCGTCCGAAAGCTCGCACCACCCGGACGCCGGTCAGATTTTCCTGAGCAATTGCGGACAGGATACCCTCGTTTTCATCACACTTCATAAACTGACTGCTGATCTTAGCGTAAAAATAAGCTGAGTATCCGATGATGATGGGGATGGACGCAAGAGCAACCAGCGTAAGCCTGGAGCTCATAGAAAACATAAACGCCAGAGACAGGATTATCAGAATAACGATACGGAAAACAGAGGTAAGCTGTTCGGATACGAAATTCTTTATCATATCCACATCGGAGGTACAGCGCTGGATTATGTCTCCGGTCTGGTTCTCCATATGCCATGAAAAGGGAAGTCTTTGTATGTGAGAAAAGAGACGGTTTCGCATGGTCTCCACCAGAGTTTCCGCACCCCTGGTATTAAAGAGCATAAAAAGATAGCGGAAGACAGCAGAGATCAGCGCCAGAACAAGTATAAAAGCTCCGATAAGCCAGATGTGACCGCGGAGATAGTCTGTGCCTCCCATATTTTCAATGCACTTCATCAGAACTCCCGGAAGCTTAAGCTCATTGTCCCCGATGATACAGTCAACAGTGGTACGTATTATCTGAGGGGAAAGCATATCCAGTCCCGTCAGACACAGCGCGGAAAAAATGCTGATAAAAAAATATCGTTTGCTCCCCCGGAGAAAATCAAGTATCAAAGAGACCTTTGTATATGATGTCCGTTCTGCTCCGGACTTTTTGGTGCTCATATTATTTACCTCCCTTGTCCCGGACTGTTCAGCAGCCATGCAAAGCCCTTTGCTGTTCTCCTGTCAGATTCCATAAAATGATTTCCCGGATTCCATTCCAGCTCGCACCTTTTTACAGTATCTGAATTGGAAAGCAGATCATATTGACGGCGTATGTTTTCTCCTACGGCTGCCATAGTTTTATTCTTTGTTTTTTCTTCTTTGCTTCCAAGACTTAAATATACCTCGGCAGACTTTATGGAGTTTGTCTCCATATAACTATCCCAGCCGGGAAACCACACAGAGGGCGACACTGCCGCAACTCCGCTGAAAATATCGGTCTGATATGCTGCCCACAATGCGAACAATCCCGACAGTGAGTACCCTCCCAGACAGCAGCGTTTATTTTCTCCCTGTAATTCCGGAAGCAGCGCACCGGTAATATAGGACAGCGTTTCTGCCGCTCCCGAACCAAAGCTCTCGTTTCCGAAAACAGCAGGAGCTTCCCATGGGGATAACTCCCGGTTCCAGTCCTCTATAAGAAATGCAGCGAGGGTAAAGGGAGTATTTGTAAGCTCCTTTATTATTGCGACCTCACGGTCAAGGAGCTCGTTATCGTGTTCATCGACAGCCTGAATAAGCAGAGCTTCCGCTTCTACGTTTTCGTATATACAGCACTTTTTTCCCTGAATAATTTTTTCTGAACGCATATTATTTTACCTGACAACATACCCGGCAGCGAAGCAGGGTGTGTCGATTCTTTTAGATTCCATGGAAATTCTGTTCATTATAAACCTCCGATGATCCGAATTGATATTTACATTCTCATGTTTACCTACTATTATATAACAAAGGCTCAAAAAAGGCAAGTGCAATTTTGCCCGTCCTGCCGATTATTAAAATTTTGCAAATATTTATCTGATCCCATTGACAGAAGCAGGGAAAATGACTATAATTAAGCATATCAATATTACGCGATTTAATTTCATACTATTTCTTTTTTAATATAGACATAGTATATATTTAAAAAGGGGCTGTGTATTATCTGAGCAGAAAGAGACTGCGGCTCTTAAGGCAATACCGAACAGGAGGAACGAGATGGAAAATATTGAAGAGCTTGTACGGAACAGAAGGAGCGTCCGGACATTTGACGGAAAAGAGATAAGTCCGGAAGACATGGAAAAACTTACGACATTTATGTCAGACCTTAAAAATCCCTATGGGATACCTGTGATCTGCAGGCTGCTGGATGCAAAACAACAAAAACTGAGCTGTCCCGTTGTCAGCGGTACCGATCTTTATCTTGGCGTAAAAGCTAAGCGTGTGCCGAATGCCGATGTGGCTGTGGGATACTCTCTGGAAATGCTTGTTCTGTATGCTCAGTCCATTGGTATCGGCACAGTCTGGGTCGGAGGGACAATGGATCGTGCCGCATTTGAAAGGGCAATGGAGCTTGATGCAGATGAAATGATGCCCTGCATGAGCCCTCTGGGATACCCGTCAAAAAAGATGTCCATTAAGGAAAGCATGATGCGCAAGGGTGTAAAAGCAGACAGCAGAAATTCCTTTGAGACAATGTTTTTTGACGGCGATCTTAACACGCCGCTCACACCGGAAAAAGCCGGGAAGCTGGAGTATCCTCTGGAAATGGTCAGATGGGCACCGTCAGCGGTCAACAAGCAGCCATGGCGCATTGTGGTTAATCAGAACGACGTTCACTTTTATCTTAAACATTCAAGGGGGTTCGGCAGCAAAAGCTCAGGGGATATGCAGAAGGTGGATATGGGTATTGCACTCTGTCATTTTTCTCTTGCCGCAGAGGAAAGGGGACTGAATATAAAGTTCTGCATCAGCGATCCGGAGATTTCAACGGAAGCTGATACCGAGTATATTGCAACTTATACTATTCCTGAATCAAAACATTGACAAAGTCAATTATTTGACTTGGGAACAGTATTATCAGATCATATAAATAAGCTTGCCGGTATTGAATTTTTATGTTATAATTTGAGCATATCATCATATTGTGATGGTATGCTCTTTTTTGAAAGCAGAGAAACAGATATTTATGAAAGGCGGGAAAATATGCAGAAATATATACAATTAAAAAACGGCTCTCAGATGCCGCGTCTGGGAATGGGAGCGTGGTGCTTAGGTGACAATACAGCAAAACGCAGCGAGGAGATCGAAGCTCTGCAAGCCGGAATTGATTCCGGTCTGACTTTGATAGATACCGCCGAGATGTACGGCAGCGGAAGATCGGAGGATCTGATAGGTGAAGCGATAAAAGACTATGACAGAAAAGATCTGTTTCTCGTTTCAAAGGTATATCCCTACAATGCGGAAAAAGGCAAAATTGAGAACAGTGTTAAAAGCTCTCTGAAACGTCTCGGTACTGACTATCTTGATATGTATCTCCTGCACTGGAGAGGAAGCATCCCTCTGAGCCATACTGTACGGTGTATGGAGGAGCTTGTAAAGCAGGGTATTATCAGAAACTGGGGAGTATCAAACTTTGACACGGACGATATGAAAGAGCTTATGGAAGTTCCGGACGGACAGAACTGTGCTGTCAATCAGGTGCTTTACCATCTTGGCTCCCGGGGAATCGAATATGATCTTCTGCCATGGCATAGGGAAAAGGATATTCCGATAATGGCGTACTGTCCCATAGCGCAGGCAGGAGCACTGAGAACGTCGCTTGTAAAAGCTCCTATCCTGAACCAAATTGCGGATAAGTATAATATTTCTATTGTTCAGCTTCTTCTGCTGTTTGTTATGAGGAATGATAATATGACTGCAATTCCCCGAAGCTCTAAAAAGGAGCACGTTTTGGAAAACAGCAGAGTGCTTGATCTCGAACTGACCGACGAGGATATGAGACTTATCAACAGTGAATTTCCTCCGCCTGCAAAGAAGATGTATCTTGATATTGTATGAATCATGATTTACATTATTTTAATTGACATTTATTCCGTTTGGAGTTATAATTTATTTGTATAGTTATTTTTGATTTTTCGGCGCAAACAGCTTAATGTATAAATCTCAAACAGGAGGTCAATTTTATGTCAGAATTTTCAAGGCGGCTTCCGGTATATCTGCTTCTGGATATTTCCGGCTCTATGGAAGGAGATCCTATCGAAGCGGTAAGACACGGCGTCCGCGCTCTTATCTCAGAGCTGCGGGGGGATCCTCAGGCTCTGGAGACCGCTTATCTTTCCGTTATAACCTTTAACTCCGGCGCGAGACAGGTAACTCCTCTTACCGAGCTTATGCT
Source organism: Oscillospiraceae bacterium (assembly GCA_022511485.1). Lineage (GTDB taxonomy): Bacteria > Bacillota > Clostridia > Oscillospirales > Ruminococcaceae > RGIG8773. Next base: position 45,125 of record JAFLUJ010000001.1, read on the forward strand.
TTTTAACGAGCCTCAGCTCCGTGCAGGAGGCGCCACCGCTCTTGGTGCAGCTCTCAGGCTTCTTACCGAGTGCATAAACTCCGAGGTGAGAAAATCCACTCCCACACAAAAGGGAGACTGGAAACCGCTTGTGTTCATCCTCACCGACGGCGCTCCCACCGATGACTGGAGAAGCGCAGCTGCGGAGTTAAAAAACGCAAAGCCTGCCAACATCATTGCCTGCGCTGCCGGAGCTTATGCTGATACCACAGTACTTAAAGAGATCACCGACTGCGTGCTTATGATGAATAATCTTTCCGCAGGAGACCTTGCTCAGTTCTTTGCATGGGTATCAAGCTCCGTCAAGATGTCCTCAAAGAGTCTTGACGCCAAGCCGGGTGCTAATATTGAGCTTCCTCCTCCGCCTCAGGGATTTGTTATCGTTCCGTAATTGTCAGTGAGGTAAATATGGACAAAGAAAAAAACAACACGGAGCAGTTCGCAGAGCAGCTCACCGACCGTGACGTTACCGCTCACACAGCGGCATTGTGGAAATACAAGCCTGTGCCGGAGTCTCCCGAACCATATCCGGAATCAGTTTGCAGCGAAGCTTCCTCGGAGGGATTTGAGGTCATAGCAGCTTCCGTCCGGGGAAAGAAGCACAAGCATGACGGTTCAAACAGGGACGACGCCTTTGCGTTTGATTTCTGCGGAGGGGCAGTCATCGCTGCCGTTTCGGACGGCGCAGGCTCAAAGCCTCTTTCCCGCATAGGAGCAAAATGCGCCTGTGATGCTGTCCTGAATTACGCAAAGATACGCATGGCGGCTATTGAACGGGATATTCCCGATTACAGGGAGGCTTTGGGAAAAGCCTTTGACGATCCCGATTTCGGAAAGGTCTGTTCCGAGCTTGCAGGTATGCTTCGGGATGGGTGCGCGGAGGCATATTCCGCTGTGGAAGCCGCTTACGAAAAGCGGAAGGAGCTTCCCGAATTTGAGGAGGCTCTGGGAAGAAAGCCGGAGATCAAGGATTTCGCCTGTACCCTTTTAATATCCGTAATTATACCTGTTGAAACATCTAACGGTAGAGAGTACCTCACCGCCGCTTTGCAGATAGGGGACGGCATGATAGCCTCCTTTGACGAAAATGCGGATTTCGGAAATGCTCTCGTGATCCTTGGAGGAGCAGACAGCGGAAGCTTCGCAGGGGAGACGGAATTTATCACCACCGAGCAGATGCGCTCTCCTGACAGCCTTATGAGCCGTACGAAGATACGCCGGGGAAAAATGACCTGTCTCATGCTTATGACAGACGGCGTCGCTGATGACTATTATCCCAACGATCCACAGCTTCTGCGTCTCATGCTTGATCTGCGGCTCAACGGGATAAAGCCTGTACCTGCTCCCGGGGAGGATGAAAACGGGGATACGGACGTTAATATCCCTAAGCCCGCGGAATATCCATGGGTCAATGACAGCGATGTTCAGTATGCGCTGCAATATACGAAGGGAGTTCTTTCTGAAAGCGGGATTACTCTTGAACAGCTTTGGAAAAATAAAGCGGTGCAGGGAAAGTCCTGCCTTAAAGCCTTTGATATTGTACATGAAAAGACCCCAAAGGATATGCTTCAGGTCTGGCTTGATAATTATGTAGAAAGAGGCTCTTTTGACGACAGGACGCTTCTTATCATAAATGTGGAGGAATAATATGAGCAGAACAGGTACTGCGACCCTTGCAGACGGGCGGAAGATACCATATGTTATAACCGACAATCCGCCCAGAGGCGGTATGAAATACACCTACTTTGCGCCGGACAAGTCCTATGTTGTGCAGTTCTACAACGAGCCGGACAAAATAGACCGGAACACAAGAGCCAGACTGGAGTCCATTATCGGACGATATAACCCCACTATCCCGGAATCACAGGGGGGAGCTATCGGAAATGATGAGCGGCTTGCAAGCTATTTTGCAGGACGCTTCTGCTGGCCTACCGATCTGGTCGTCGAGCCTGAGTTCGGCATAGTTTCTCCTGCATATCCCAAAAGCTTTTTCTTCGGGGACGGCGCTTCCCAGTTCCTTGACCTGAAAGGCAAGGATAAAAAAAGCAACTGGTTCACCTCCGGAAACAGGAGATTCCTTAACAAAAGCGAGCTGGGAGATTTCCGCTCTATGCTCCAGATGGCAACACTGCTTTCCCGCTCTATAAGACGTCTCCATCAGGCGGGACTTGCTCATTCCGACCTGTCCAACAACAACGTGCTTATAGATCCTAAAACCGGAAACTGCGTGGTCATCGACATTGATTCCCTTGTTGTGCCGGGACTGTTTCCTCCCGAGGTGGCTGGAACAAGAGGCTACATTGCTCCGGAGGTGCTTTCCACAATGGAGCTTAACCGGGGAGACCCCAGACGTTGTCTGCCAAGCGGAGCGTCAGATCTCCATGCTCTGGCGGTGCTTATTTACGAGTATCTTTTCTTCCGTCACCCGCTCATGGGACCGAAAATTTTCTCCTCTGAGTCAGCGGAAAAAGATGATTTCCTTGGTCTGGGTGAAATGGCGCTGTTTATAGAAGATCCCAACGATACCTCAAACCGTCCTTCCTCTCTGGGAGTGACCATAAAGGACTTAGGTCCTATACTGGAAGATCTTTTCCTCCGGGCTTTTGTGAACGGTCTTCACGATCCCGGCTTAAGACCGTCGGCAATGGAATGGGAAAGAGGTCTTGTAAAGACATGGGACTTGCTGCATAAATGTGCAAATCCGGACTGTGATAAAAAATGGTTCGTGCTCCATGATGTAAATAAGCCTGTGTGTCCTTTCTGCGGAACGAAGATCGCAGAAAAAAGCATTGTCCGCTTCGAGCTTAATTCGGAGGTAAGGGGACATTCGGGAGAGTGGAGAAAATACTCCGAGCTTGACATCGTTCATAATACCCCTCTGTTCAAATGGCATATGTACAGCAATGTTTTCGCCGACGAAAAGGCGGATAAGACCCTCCAGGCATATGTATGCTGTCACGGAGGACAGTGGTTTCTGATAAATCAGCACGCGGAGGGTCTGCTTTCTCCTCAGGGAAATCCCGTTCCTGCCGGACAGGCGATACGCCTTAACGACGGCACGGTTTTCCGGGCTTCCCGGAATGACAGGGGTATGCTGATCAAAGTAAGTATACGAGACATATAAAATCACAATAATATTACTGATCGTATAAATAGTGGGATATGTCCCCATTGGAATGAGAGGTTAATCTGCTATGGCTTTTTACGGACTTTCCAAGCGTGAAGCGGAGGCAGCAAGGCAAAAATACGGACCAAATATCCGTTCATATAAACATTCCTTCCGTCAGGAGCTGGCAGAGGGTTTTTCTGCGCTGTCTGTAAAGCTGCTGATAATTGCTGCTCTTACAGAAGCTATCACCCTGGTGCTTGGTCTGCTGGAAGTGATACCGGCGTATACTTCTGTAATAAGGCTCGTTGGAACTGCTGTTGCTGCTGTGGCGTTTGCCTTCGGAGAAGCGGCTCTGCGGTACGGCTCGTCAAAGAAGCTTAAGGAAGCCTCCCGCAACATGGCAATAGGAGTATGCACAGTATTCCGGGGTGTGGAGGGCACGGCTGACATCCCTGCTGAGGAGATAACCGTAGGAGACGCAGTATATCTCACTGAGGGAGATGTTGTCCCTGCTGACGGGATCCTGGAGGACGGAAATGTCACTGTGGAGCAGTCCGTTTTCGGAGTAAACAGCAGCAGAACTGAAAAAACCTCCGCTCCTG
>JAFLUJ010000010.1 GCA_022511485.1 Oscillospiraceae bacterium
AGCTGATTTGTAATCAGCAGGTCGGGGGTTCGAGTCCGTCCACCAGCTCCATTTTATGCCTTGAAGCATATCTAACTTCTATCCTCTTACAATCTAACTTCTAATGGAAGAGTTCCCGAGTGGCCAAAGGGGGCAGACTGTAAATCTGTTGCTTCGGCTTCGGTGGTTCGAATCCACCCTCTTCCACCAAAACACGTCCTGCTTTTGCAGGACGTAATTTTTTGGCAGGGAAGCCCCTGCAGGCAGATCGTTGCAAACTATTTTCGTAACAGTTACATATGACACGGATACATGTATAAATTTTTAAATCAGGTGAATATTTATGGTAAGAAATGATCTAAGAAATATCGCTATAATCGCGCACGTTGACCACGGAAAAACAACCCTCGTTGACGAAATGCTCAAACAGGGAGGAGCTTTCCGGGAAAATCAGGCTGTTGCTGAGCGTGTAATGGACTCCAACGACCTTGAACGGGAAAGAGGTATCACTATTCTTGCAAAAAATACCGCTGTAATGTACAAGGACGTCAAGATCAACATTATCGACACTCCGGGTCACGCCGACTTCGGAGGAGAGGTTGAACGTGTCCTTAAAATGGTGGACGGCGTTGTGCTCCTTGTTGACGCTGCGGAGGGCTGTATGCCTCAGACACGTTTCGTTCTCCAGAAGGCTCTGGAAATGGGACACAGGATCATAGTAGTGGTAAACAAAATAGACCGTCCCGATGCCCGTCTTGACGAGATAGGGGACGAAGTTCTTGAGCTTCTCCTTGATCTTGATGCAAGCGATGAGCAGCTTGACAGTCCCATACTTTTCTGCTCCGGACGTTCGGGAACTGCTTCCCTCAGTCAGTACGAGGAGGGCACAGACTTAGTTCCGCTGTTCGAGACCATCCTTGAACATATTCCCGCTCCCGAGGGAGATCCGGACGCTCCCATGCAGATGCTTATTTCCTCCATCGACTATAATGACTATGTAGGACGCATCGGCATAGGCAGAGTTGAAAGGGGCACTATAAAGGTGGGTCAGCAGGTAACAGTGGGAGACTACCACGAAAGCCGCAAGCCGTTCAACAGTAAAATTGTCACCCTCTACAGCATTGAGGGACTTGAAAGGATACCAGCCGAGGAAGCTACAGTTGGGGACATCGTATGGATCTCCGGTATTGAGGATATTACGATAGGAGATACTCTCTGCGATACAGAAAATTATGAACCTCTCCCATTTGTTAAGATCTCCGAGCCTACGGTGGAGATGACCTTCTCCGTAAACGACAGCCCCTTTGCAGGCAGGGAGGGAAAATTTGTCACCTCCCGTCAGCTTCGTGAACGTCTTTTCAAGGAAATTTTAAGGGACGTTTCCCTCCGTGTTTCCGAGACCGACAGCACAGACAGCTTTACCGTTGCAGGCAGGGGAGAAATGCATCTTTCCATACTTATTGAAAATATGCGTCGTGAGGGCTACGAGCTGTCCGTTTCCACTCCGAGAGTTCTTTACAAGGAGATAGACGGGGCACAGTGCGAGCCTGTTGAGCGTCTTGTTATTGATGTTCCGGAGGAATCCGTGGGCGCTGTCATGGAAAAGCTCGGTTCACGCAAGGCGGAGCTGCAGTCCATGCATCCGTCAGGAAGCCGCATGAAGCTTGAATTTTTAGTTCCTTCAAGAGGACTTTTCGGATATAAGTCCGAATTTCTCACCGATACAAAGGGCGAGGGAGTTATGAGCTCCATCTTTGAGTGCTACCAGCCATATAAGGGAGACATTCCCAGAAGAAATACCGGTTCACTTATCTGTTTCGAGGCAGGAGAAGCCGTTACCTACGGTCTTTACAACGCACAGGAGCGCGGCGCTCTGTTTATCGGAGCGGGTACTCCGGTCTACGAGGGAATGGTAATAGGAGCATCTCCCAAGGCAGAAGATCTTGTGGTAAACGTCTGCAAGAAAAAGCATCTTACAAATACACGTGCAAGCGGCTCAGACGACGCTCTGCGGCTTGTTACTCCCCGCAAGCTTTCTCTGGAGGACAGCCTTGAATTTATCGCCGACGACGAGCTGCTGGAGATCACTCCTAAGTCTATCCGCATAAGAAAACGTATCCTTGACAACACTCTCCGTGCAAAGCAGAGAGCAAAGCTTAAGTAACAGGTGGTCTTTATGTCATTATTTAAACCCACATATGCGCTGAGATCAGTCCTTGAAATTACCCCGGTTTCTTTGAAGCTCCGCGGGATAAAAGCGCTTATTCTGGACGTAGACAATACCCTTACCACACATGACAATCCCGTCCCGGCGGAGGGCGTCATGGAGTGGATAGATGATATGAAAAAGCACAAAATAAAAATGCTCATCGTCAGCAATAACAGCGCAGAGAGGGTCATTCCTTTTGCGAGACAGCTGAAGCTCCGGTTTGTTCCCAACGGTGCGAAACCGCTTCCCATGGGATTTAACAGAGCCATAAAAAAGCTGGGACTTCCAAAAAGCCAGGTCTGCGTTGTGGGAGACCAGATCTTCACGGATATTCTGGGAGCGAATCTTGCAGGGATACGTTCGATCTTTGTATTCCCCATCGAGCCGGAAAAGAGCAGGTTTTTCAGGATCAAGAGGGCAATAGAAAAGCCTCTTCTTCCGAAGAGGTTTGATCGCTTTGATTGAGGATATATACATATAAAACAGGAGATAAAGTCATCTGTACGAAAGTACGGATCTTTATCTCCTGTTTTCATTTTATGGTGTTGATAAGAGCCCGCAGAAGAGCTACGGTCTTGTTTTTATCGGAGGAGGAAATTTCCTCGGCAATTTTAAGAAGCTCCTGCTGTTTCGGGGAAAGACTGCTGTAGGAAAATCCACGTTTGTCGTTGGTTAGTCCTGCTATATAGTCAAGGCTGACATTGTAGTATTTCGCCAGAGCTATGGCACGTTCAAAGGGGATCTCGCTCGTACCTTTTTCGTAAACTGCGTAATATTGATATGCTGTGCCAAGATAATCGGCAATTTCCTTCTGGGTTTTGTCGCTGTCCTCACGCAGATCTCTTATTCTGGGATAGTATGCCATGATATTTCTTACCTCCCTTAAAGAAAATATAACACATTTCTTTAATTTTACTTGACAAACCAAATATATATGTGTTATAATATGTCTAAAATCCAAGTAATATACTGGATAATATCAAAAAAGGAGATGTATTGAAATGACTTTAGAAGGTATACTTGTAATCGTCTATATTGTTCTTGGTACGGCGGCAGTAAAATATGTAAAGTCTGAAATTTTTGGCGTTGTGGTTGAATTTGGAGGTTTGGGAGAGCTAATTTTTAAAAACGTAATTTGGGGATTCTTTTTGGATTGGTTGGCTATTCCTGTAGCAATAATTCATATGCTTATCTTTCATAGAGATTAGATATGATATAATGTACATATCCGCTGTACTCACAAAGAGTGCGGCGGATTTTTGACAGATTTTTGCTTGACAAATAACATTACTTTATGTTATAATACTACATAATAATATCATTAACTTATAAAACGCTTTAGGAGGAAATTAAAATGAAAAGAAATTTATTCGTTATTGTAGCTTTATCTGCGGTACTGGTTTTTAGCGGATGCAGCTCAGCAGATGATAATACCAGTGAAGACGTACCCGCCGCTGCCGCAACATTGGATACCCAATCGGAAAATCAGGAGGTACAGGCAACTCAGGAACAGGAAAATGAACATCAGGATCAGACCGGCGAGGAAGATAATGTATATGAAATGGCTAAGACAATGCATATTGCAACTGCTACCTATCTTACAATGAAAGGTATTGATGGGGAAGAAATACCGGAAAATTTTGATCTTAACGAAATGAAATATGTTTTTCGGGAAGAGGGATATTTGGATAAAATAACGTGCGACTTGAGTGAAATTGATGTAACTGGTGTAATACATAACGAAACTTATTCTGTCGAAACTGTTTCTGTAACATACAACGGAATAACAATGACATATCCGGATTCTGATCGTGTTCGTGAAGAAAGTGAGAATAGTGAAATTGCTAAGTTTATTGAAGAAAAATTATCCGAGCATAATTGGACAGCAGGAATGTCTGAGGCTGAATTTAAAGCGGCGACACCGGATGTAACTTACACTATGGATGCTGATATGTCATTGGTAACCGAGACTTTTACAATGAAAAAAATTGTATCAGACACTACATTTGATTTTGATGGACATAAAGCATATATATCAGCTGATTTTACTGATGACAGACTTACGTCTATTGGATACAAGATAGAATTTAACGAGGGTTCGAGAGTTGATACACCTGCACACGATTATTATACAGAGCTTTCTTTTAATTTTTATGATAAATTTGGAAATCCAGAATCACAGGAAGATAATCCTGATTCTATATTAAGTACATATCTCATTAGTTGGCGGGATGCAGGTGGAACGGTTTCAATGCAATGCTTGGAGCGTGAACCAAGTTTGGTATTGGATTATAGTGGAACAGTACATGTTACGTTATATTTTTTTAACGCTGCACTATCAGATAATTGATATTTAAGAGTTCCGCCGCACTCAAATGTAAATGATACGGCGGATTTTTATTTGACTTTCCCCCCTCTTTTATGGTATAATTATTGAAAATACATAGAGAGGAATATCAAAATGAGTGCGAAATTCGGTCCGGCGGGTACTGCCGAAAGCTTTAAAACTATGGGATATAAAAAATCAGTCCAGCTTGGAGATTACCTCGAAAAATTTGGTCTTGACCATTTTGAATATCAGTGCGGTCAGGGAGTGCGTGTCAGCGAAAGCTCCGCAGCTGAAATAGGGAAGGCTCTGGCGGAGAAAAATATAACCGTCTCCATCCACGCCCCATATTTTATTTCTCTTTCAAGCGTGGAGGAGGAAAAGCGCAAGGGCTCGATAAACTACATTTTACAGTCCGCTGCTGCTGTGAATGCTATGGGAGGCGACAGGATCGTCATCCACAGCGGGTCATGCTCCAAGATGACCCGTGAGGAGGCTCTGGAGCTTGCTAAGGATACCATGAAAAAAGCCAGGGAGGCTCTTGTTTCGGAGGGTCTGGGACACATCCACTGCTGTCCCGAGACTATGGGAAAGATAAACCAGCTTGGCGACCTTCACGAGGTCATGGAGATATGCAAGGTAGACGACAGCTTTATCCCCTGCATTGATTTCGGACACCTCAACGCCCGCACATTCGGGGAGATCAAGGGCAAGCCGGAGTACGCCGCTATCCTTGACACCATCGAAAACGAGCTTGGTTCGGACAGGGCGAAAATTTTCCACTCTCATTTTTCCAAGATAGAGTATACCGAAAAGGGCGGCGAGAAACGGCATCTTACATTTGAGGACACCGTTTACGGTCCTCAGTTTGAGCCTCTTATGGAGCTTGTTTACGAGCGGGGATTGTCCCCCATATTCATCTGCGAAAGCGCAGGGACACAGACCGAGGACGCTCAGTCCATGAGGGAATATTATATTAGTCTTAGCAAATGATGTTTCCAAATTGTAACCGTATTGATACCGCTTTGTAATTGCATTTCAGATCATTCTGCTGTATAATTTAGGTAGACTTTTCAAGGAGATGATGTCATGCCTAAGTACGGCAGAAATTTTTTTATGGCGGTAATTCTTGTGGTGGCAGCGTGTCTATTGATATATTTTGCGAAGCCCTCTGAAAACATTGAAACTGAAAAGGAAACCTCTGTAACAGAGACTGCTGCGACTTCCGAAACAGAAGCATCGGAGACGGAAAAAGAGTTGTCGGAAACCGAAAAAGAAACGGAAGAGGAATCCACCGAAGAACAAGAGCAGGGAGAAATGTCCCCCACCGAATATTTTAAGAATAACGGTTATAAATTCTATAGTGATACACTTTTTATTGATTTGGATGATTTTTCTGATGGGGTAAGGCCATTGATCGGATTGGACAGCAAATATCTTGATGTTGTCACTGAAATAGAGGTGCATAATGCTCTGGACGCAGATACGAATTTTATTTCTGAATGTAAAAATCTTAAACAGCTCTTACTTCTTGATTATAGCGGAGATATACACAGTCTTGCAGAATTGCTTAAAGCCAATAATATAGGTGAAGTATATATCCGTCCGGCAAATTATTCATCCGCCGATGCCGATCAGTTGATGAAGGAATTTGACGGCACCGTGCAGTATCATATGGACAGCTCACAATGGCTTGGATATGAAGACCGTCCCACCGAAGGAGTTGTGTTCTTTGCAAATTTATATGTTTCACCGGGTCAGGCTGATGCAAAATGGGAGTGTCAGACATCCGAGGCGCAGGTTTACTATCCGCACACATGGAATTATCATGGCAGTCTTGTAAGCACCTTTACAAATTTAACGGAGGAAAAGCAGTCTGTAAAGTCTGTACAGATATCCCGTGACGATGGCGGGAAGCTCACCGCAATGCCATTTGCAGACGGAAGTACCTCTCTGGAAATCGACTTTGAGATAGACCCGAACACAAACTCAGACTTTGATATTACCGAAGAAATGTTTCCGTTCAGCAAATGTGAAACCGGAATTTACAAGGTCGTGTTTGAAGTAGGGGACGAAAAGCCGGAGCAGACATTTTTCATTGACAATACCGTTGGTATGTCGTTTCTTACTGCCGAGCAGAAGGAGATTTTCGATAAGGCATATGATATAACAAGATGGAATTTCGGAGAGTCTACATATATGCCTCCAAGCTATATTGAAAGCCATACTGCGGAGGATTTTCTTGCAGAGCTTTGCGAAGGCTACACCTATGACTATGCCTATTCGAGAGCCGCCGGCTGGGGCTATATAGATGAAAACGGCAATTTGCAAGAGCGTTACGGCGACAGGGGAGGCGATATTTCATATCAGGGACATTGCTTTGTACCGCTCTATTCTGACAACAATGAGGTGCTTTTCAAAAATATCGTCATTCACGGACATGAGGATTACCCCTATTTCATCTGGTTTGAGGAGTATAATTACCACATGGTAAAGACCGACGATGGATGGAGATTCGATATTTTTCAGATATGGCATTAACAAAAAAATAATGCAGGAGACCGCTTCACAGTGACCTCCTGCATTTTTTATCTGTTTATATAAACTCTTGGTACTCTCCCGCTTATTCCGCAGACTATCTCGTAGCCGATAGTCCCGGCGAGTTCGGCAATATCGTCAGCGGTTATCTCCTCGCTAACCTCCCGTCCGATAAGTGTTACCTCGTCTCCCACGGACACTCCCTCAATATCGGTGATGTCCACCATCATCTGATCCATGCAGACCCGTCCTACTCCCTTTGCACGCTTTCCGTGTATCAGCACTTCATTTTTCCCAGAAAGGATACGGGGGTATCCGTCCGCATAACCGCAGGGGATGGTTGCGATAACTCTGTCAGAATCGGCGGTGTAGGTTCGTCCGTAGCTGACGGTGTCCCCCTTATGTATGGTCTTGACCATGGACACCATTGACTTTACGGACATAACCGGTTCAAGCTTCACCGGCATTTCAAGGGCGAAGTCCGGTTTCAGACCGTAAAGGACGATACCGAAACGGGCGAGAGTGCTCCTGCTGTCGTAGTGGAAGATCGCTCCCGCGCTGTTGAGACAGTGCTTGTGGAGAAGCGGTATCCCCATTTTTTCGATGGCGTCCGCTGCGGAAAAAAATTTTCCCATCTGCTCTTTTGTAAACGAAACATTTTCGGGAGCGGTGCTGTCTGCCACAGCAAGGTGTGTAAACACTCCCTCCACCTTTATATTTGGCAGGGAGGCTATTTCTTTTATTTCGGAAGCACATTCTGACCGGTCATCTGCACGTATGCCCACACGGTTCATTCCGGTGTCAAGCTTTATGTGTGTCCTTACAGGCTTGGTGGCATGACGGGAGATCTCACGGGCATTTTCGACCGAGACAACAGCGCAGATAATGTTGCTTCCGGACAGTATGTCAGTTGCTTCGGGAACGCTCTGGCTGAGGATAAGTATTTCTCCTTTGCAGCCGTTTTCCCGCAGCCTAAGAGCCTCCGGAATGTTGGATACGCAGAAAAAGTCCACTCCCATGTCCTGATAAAGATGCATAAGCTCTGTGTCCCCGTGACCGTAGCCATTGGCTTTTATCACACAGGCAGGCTTGGTGCGGCTCAGGTCGAGAAATTTTTTCAGTGCGGAGAGATTCTTCTCCGCTGCGGAAAGATCTATTTCAGCGCGGACGCGCTTTAAAAAGAGCTGATCCATAAAAGTTTCCTTTCTGAAAATCAATTTTGCAGTTGTTGTTCGCATTTATTATACTGCTAAAAAATTTTTTTGGCAATAGGATTTAACATTTTTGACCCGTTATGCGAAAAATGTACAGAAATTATTTACTTTTCCCTTGAAATATATTGATTTTTATGGTATAATTATATGGAAATCTTGTCGGTTAAAATGTATACGCTTGGAGGAAAAATTATGTATAGCTGCTGTATCCGTTTTTATCTGATCGGTGAAGAAAAAAAACTTTTCAGCAAAATAAAAAATATCCCGCCTCTTGAAAACTTCACTCACAAATTCTGTGACAGCGCCGCGCCGGAGGCTTCCCTCATACACGGAGCGGATGTTATTATATCCTGTATCAGGGGCGAAGAGGCTGAAAAGTCTGCTAAGACTATTATAAATAATAAGAAGGATGATGCAGAGCTTATTTTCCTAGCGGAAAAAGAGACTGTCCCTGTGTTAATGAGCATGTCTGAGGACATAAAGGATATATGGATCCTCCCTATGTCTGAGGAGGAAATATGCTTTTATTTTTCAAGATGGCAGCAGTCTAAGAAAACGAAAATGGATTTCTGGGAGACCTCCTGTTTCTTTGAAACTGCCATGAACAGCAGTCCCAACCTTATATGGTTCAAGACCAAGGACGGCATACACGAAAGGGTCAACGACAGCTTCTGCAAGACCGTCAACAAAACCAAGAAGCAGGTGCAGGGTCAGAGGCACGCATATATATGGGATGTTGAGGAGGACGACATCGCCTGCATCGAATCCGAAAGACAGGTCATGAGCAGCGGAACAACACTGGTCTCCGAGGAAGCAGTCCAGACAAAGGACGGAAACAGGCTTCTCACTACATATAAATCCCCTCTTTACAACTGTGACGGGGTCGTTATGGGTACGGTAGGTATCGGCGTAGATATTACAAGAGAGCGTGAATTTGAGCAGGAGATAATGAAGAAAAGCCGCTATCTGGAAAAGGTGTTTACATCTCTGGACTGCGGCGTGCTGTGTCATTCTCTGGACGGCAGGAGGATAATCAGAATAAATAACGCTGCGCTCCGGATACTGGGCTATGAATCCAGACAGGAGCTTGAAGCCGTCGGATTCAACATGGTGGCTGAAACCGTGCTGGAGGAAGACAAGATCAGGATCAGGGATCGCATAATGATGCTTACCCACGAGGGGGACAGCATCAACGTAGAATACCGCGTCAGGAATAAAGAAGGAAAGATCGTCCATGTTATGGGAAACATCAAGCTGCTTAAGGAAAACGGCGAGCTTTTCTATCAGCGCTTCATGCTGGACATCACCGCTCAGAAAATGCAGGAGCAGGAAAGCGAGCGCAGACAGGCAGAGCTTGTACACGCTCTCAGCATAGAGTATCATCTGGTGTGCTACTTTAACCTTGACACCGGAATAGGACACTCCCTGCGTATACACAACTGCAAGCAGCATATACTTGATACGATCTTTCCGATAGGTCATACACTTCTTATGGAGGACAGCCTGGGAAGGTATATCGACACCTGCGTCCATAAGGATGACCGGGAGATGATGCACCGGGTATGCTCCAGAAAGTGGCTTAAGGAGCAGCTAAAGGAAAAGAAGATGTGCGCTGTAAATTACAGAGTTATTTGCAAGGACAAACTTAAATATTATCAGATGAGGTCTGTACGCACCGGAGAGGAAACATACCAGTGGGGAATAGTTGTGGGCTTCCATAACGTTGACGATGAGACACGTGCAGAGATGGAGCAGAAGAGCCTTCTGGAAAGCGCTCTCGTTCAGGCAAACCGGGCAAGCGAGGCAAAGAGCGTGTTCCTGTCCAATATGTCTCATGACATACGCACTCCTATGAATGCCATTGTGGGATTTACATCACTGGCGCTCAGTCATATTGACGACATAGAAAAAACAGAAGAGTATCTGAAAAAGATAATGGTGTCCGGAAATCATCTGCTTAGTCTTATCAATGATATTCTGGATATGAGCCGCATCGAAAGCGGTAAGATGCATATTGAAGAAGCTCCGTGCAGTATTTCGGAGATCGTCCAGGGAATACAGAATATATTGCAGGAGGACATCAACAACAAGCAGCAGGAGTTTTTTGTCGAAACTGAAGATATTACTGACGACGGCATTTTCTGCGACAAGCTTCGTCTTAATCAGGTGCTGATAAATCTGCTGAACAATGCTGTCAAGTATACGAATAGCGGCGGAAGGATACTTTTCCGCATCACTGAAGAGCCCGGAGCGTCAAAGGATCGTGCAATTTATGAATTTCTGGTCAAGGATACCGGTATCGGTATGAGCGAGGAGTTCTTACAGCATATTTTCGAGCCATTTGAGAGGGAAAGAAATTCCACCATAAGCGGTATACAGGGAACAGGTCTCGGTATGGCTATCACAAAAAATATAATTGATCTGATGAACGGAACTATCGAGGTCACAAGTCAGCAGGATGTGGGTACGGAGTGCAAGGTAAGATTCGTTTTCAGGATCAACAGTGAAAAAACTGTTTCCGAGCCTGAGGATACAAGATCGGATCATACAAGCCGGACAGGACGTATCCTTCTTGCTGAGGACAACGAGCTTAATCAGGAGATCGCAACAGCCATTCTGGAAGAAGCAGGCTTTGAGATCGAGGTTGCAGACAACGGTCAGATCGCAGTGGAGAAGCTTAAAAATTCCGAACCGGGATATTACCGCATTGTCCTTATGGACATTCAGATGCCGGTCATGAATGGTTATGAAGCGTCAAAGGCTATACGCAGTCTTGATAATAAGGAGCTTGCTTCAATACCTATCCTTGCAATGACGGCGAACGCTTTCGAGGAGGATAAGCAGGAGGCTCTCAAAAGCGGCATGAACGGTCATATAGCAAAGCCTATTGACGTGAAGGTGCTGTTTGAGAATCTTGATAAGCTGTTGTCATGATTATGCGCGGGAACTTTCCCGCTGTGTAAAATAAATATAGTCAGGGATGCTTCGTCAAGTGGGGGTGTCCTTAAATGAAAGGTGGTTTTTGATATGGGAAAAAACAAGTACGAGGGTACACAGACAGAAAAAAATCTTCAGGCAGCATTTGCAGGAGAGTCACAGGCAAGAAACAAGTATACATACTTTGCTTCAAAGGCTAAGAAAGAGGGCTTTGAGCAGATCTCCGCACTGTTCCTGAAAACAGCAGACAACGAAAAGGAACACGCTAAAATGTGGTTCAAGGAGCTGAATGGAATCGGCAGCACTGCTGAGAATCTTGCCGCTGCTGCTGACGGAGAAAACTTCGAGTGGACCGATATGTACGAGGGCTTTGCAAAGACAGCTGAGGAGGAAGGCTTCAAGGAACTGGCGGAGAAATTCCGTGCGGTAGGAGCTATTGAGAAGCACCATGAAGAGCGTTACCGTGCTCTGCTTCACAATGTTGAAGCTCAGGAGGTATTCGCAAAGAGCGAGGTCAAGGTCTGGGAGTGCCGCAACTGCGGTCATATCATCGTTGGAACGAAAGCTCCCGAAGAATGTCCCGTATGTGCTCATCCCAAGAGCTATTTTGAGATCAGCGCAGAAAATTATTGATAGCAGTCAAAAGAGCAAAGCGGAGTCGTCATATTGGCGGCTCCGCTTTTTTAAGGTGTTCTATTTTTTGGAGAGGTTATGGCATATTGAGGAGTTTGGACAGTTTCCGCACCCGCATCCGCAGGAGGATCTTCCTGCTTTTTTATTTTTATTCAGCCTTATGATTATCATTGTTACCACTGCCGCAAGGATAAGCGCAGCGACAATTGTTCCGATATTCTGTGTGATAATTTCTATCATAAAGATGCCTCCCATTGTAATTTGTTTTGTTCATACTCACTCTTTAACATAGAAAAGTACAGTCTGCCGATATATTCATCATTCATATAAAAGAAATCACGCAGAGTTCCCTCATATGTAAATCCGCATTTTTCTATGACGCGTTTAGAGGGAGCGTTAATTTCTTTGGTGCATATCTGAACCTTATGCAGATTGATCCTGTCGAAGCCGTATGCAATAACAGCCTTTGTCGCTTCCGTTGCAAATCCTTTGCACTGAAAAGCAGAACCTATACAATACTCGATTTCGGCAAAATGATTTTTGCTGTCTACGAGAAAATAGGCTATCTGACCGATACATTCGCCGCTTTCTTTCTCAATAACAGCCCAGCGGTAGCAGTCTTTTTTCTCGTAAGAGCTAATGTATTTATCAAGCAGATCTTTTACAGCTTCTTTTGTAGAATATACGGGTTCAGAATATAACGATTGTATTTTTTCATCAGCGACCCAGTATTTCAGCATTGCATCATCATCTGAATATTCAAATCGGCGAAGGATCAGTCTTTCTGTTACTATTGTATTTGTTCCATCATGTGTGAGCATTTTTATCCCTCCGTAATTTCAAATATACTGTAGACAGCCTTATACCTTTACTTTTACATTACTTGTAAGACGACCACTCTCTTTATACGGTCTCACAAGCATATAAATAATAAATGCCAGAACTGCAAGAGCGAAGATAAATCCGGGAACATTTACTGCCCCTGTGAAAAGAAGTCCGAACTGGTATACCATAAGGGACACCCCATAGGCAAATACGCACTGGTACGCAATAGCGAAAGCCGTCCACTTAGGATTGTTCATCTCACGCCGGATAGCTCCTATAGCCGCAAAGCAGGGAGCGCAGAGCAGATTGAACAGCAGGAAGGAGTATCCCGCCAGTGCGCTGAATTCAGCCGCAATACTGCCCCAGATCTCGTCGCCGTTTTCGGAGACTTCCTCTGCAAAGTGGTAAAGAGAACCGTATGTGGCAACGACGTTTTCCTTTGCAATAAGTCCTGTTACCGCCGCAACAGCAGCTTTCCAGTCTCCCCAGCCAAGAGGAGTGAATATCCAGGCGATGGAATTTCCGATGCCTGCAAGAATGGAGTTGTCTATCTCCTCGATCATTCCGAAGCTTCCGTCGGTGATTCCGAAGCCCATTAAGAACCAGAGCACAACGGTAGAAAGGAGAATTATAGTTCCTGCCTTTTTGATAAATGACCAGCCGCGTTCCCACATTGAGCGGAGGACGTTTCCTACAGTTGGCATATGGTATGCGGGAAGCTCCATGACAAAAGGAGCGGGGTCTCCTGAAAACATCTTTGTTTTCTTAAGCATGATACCGGAAATGATGATGGCTGCCACTCCGATAAAGTATGCGGAAACTGCTACCCAGCCTGCGTTATTGAAAAGAGCTCCTGCGATAAGTCCGATAATGGGAAGCTTCGCTCCGCAGGGGATAAATGTTGTAGTCATGATAGTCATACGTCTGTCACGTTCATTTTCGATGGTACGGGAAGCCATGATGCCGGGAACTCCGCAGCCTGTGCCTATGAGCATGGGAATAAATGATTTTCCGGACAGACCGAATTTGCGGAATATCCTGTCCATTACGAAAGCGATACGAGCCATGTATCCGCAGGCTTCAAGGAAAGCCAGGAAAATGAACAGCACCAGCATCTGGGGAACGAATCCAAGAACTGCGCCAACGCCTCCGATGATACCGTCAATGATAAGACTTTGCAGCCAGTCTGCGCAGTTTATGGAGGTCAGAATGTTTTCCGCAATAACAGGGACGCCGGGTATCCATAAGCCGAATAAGCTCCAGCCCTCTCCGAAAACACCGTCGTTTGCCCAGTCGGTCGCCCATGTTCCCACAGTGGTCACAGAAACATAGTAGACGATAAACATTACCAGTGCAAAGATGGGCAGGGCAAGGATACGGTTTGTGACGATCCGGTCTATTTTATCCGAGATCGTAAGACCGCTACGGTTTTTCTTTTTAGCGCAGCCCTTTATGATGGAAGCGATGTATATGTATCTCTCGTTTGTGATAATGCTTTCCGAATCGTCGTCCATTTCCGTTTCGGCGGCTTCAATATCCTTTTCGATGTGCTCCTTTTTGTCAGAGGGGATGTTCAGCATTTCCATGACCTTTTCATCCCGTTCAAATATTTTTATAGCATACCACCGCTGCTGTTCTTCGGGAATGTCGTGGAGGACAGCTTCCTCAATGTGTGCGATGGCGTGTTCAACGCAGCCGCAGAAGCTGTGCTGAGGAACTGAGGGAGCTTTCGCCTCTGCCGCTTTGATCGCCTCTGTGGAAGCCTCGTTGATCCCCGTACCCTTTAACGCAGAGATCTCTATAACGGGACATCCAAGCTCTTTGGAAAGCTGCTCTGTGTTTATCTTGTCGCCGTTTTTGCGGACTACATCCATCATGTTTATTGCAGCAACGACGGGAATTCCCAGTTCGGTAAGCTGAGTGGTAAGATACAGATTACGTTCAAGGTTTGTACCGTCCACAATGTTGAGGATAGCGTCGGGACGTTCTCCTATGAGGTAATTTCTCGCCACCACTTCTTCCAGTGTGTAGGGGGACAGTGAATAGATTCCGGGAAGGTCGGTGATTATAACATCCTTGTGACCTTTAAGTCTGCCCTCCTTTTTTTCGACAGTAACTCCGGGCCAGTTTCCCACAAACTGATTTGAACCGGTCAGAGCGTTAAAAAGCGTGGTCTTGCCACAGTTGGGATTTCCCGCAAGAGCGATCCTGATACTCATAAATTCATTTCCTTTCTTAATATTAGCGATAGCTAACTATATTAGACATGGCTAATTTAATGCTAAAAAATAAAAACGTAGAAAAATTACGCAGTCTGGATATTTTCCGCGTCTGCTTTTCTCAGGGAAAGCTCATAGCCACGGACTGTAACCTCAATGGGATCTCCAAGGGGAGCAACCTTCCGGATGTAGACCTCCGTACCCTTTGTTATACCCATGTCCATTATCCGGCGTTTTACTGCGCCTTCTCCGCAAAGCTTTGTTACGGTAACTGTCTGACCTATCCTTGCATCTTTAAGTGTTGACATATAAAGACCTCCATCACACAATAATTTTGTTCGCCATTTCCTTTGAAACGGCTACTCTTGATTCCTTGACGTTCACGATGACGTTTCCGCCGTTTTCACTTATGATAGTTACCGCTCCTCCGGCAACAAAGCCAAGGCTTTCGAGAAATTTTCTCGTCTCGGGATTTCCTCCCACTTTTTTGATTATGTTTTCTTCTCCGGTGTTTGCCATAGTCAAAGGCATAGTACGCTCCTCCGATCTGTGAGGAAACAAGTTAGTATAAGCTAACTTGTTTCTATATAAATAGATTAGCCTCCGCTAACCAATTTATATAATACTCCTTCCGGAAAGAAAAGTCAATAGCTTTGGAGAAAAAATTTCCCCCGGCAATGATTTCTGTTAAATATGCGCATGGATGATAGTTTGCGTAGGCTAACTATGCGCGATATGCACAAAGGACTGTTTCGTCCGTGGAGATGGCGAAACAGTCCATTAAAGCACATTCATTGCCACTCATCATTTGTCAAAATGAACTCTGAATAGTCATCGTTATCAATTGTTTCTCTAACACACCAAAAATCTGAATATGTACCTTCTTCAGACTTTGTAAACACAGCTTTCAAATTCACATTATGCCCTTCTTTAAGCAGATCGACCCATGACAATTCATAGCTGCGCCATGAACCCCATCGGTTCAGATACCGATGCTGTTCCATAGCAATGCTCGGATGCTGCCCTAATTGTACACCAAAATGTCCGGCATCCATATCATCATGTAAAGCATTTTTTCCTCCAACCGATTTATATTCAGGGTGCTTTTCCTTGATCTCTTTTGTGTTAGGTGTAAGAATCAATTCACAATCAATATATGCAATATTTCCATCTTCATCTGTCAAATAAAGGCTGTCATGATAAATATACGCACAATTTGCTTCTAACTTAGCGGGATTAACTTTGCTGTCCGGTGAAAGTACAATGTGTTTTTCTGCTTTCAAATAATCTGGATAGGCTTTTTTTGTTGTTTCCAATTCAATTAGATCATCTGACAATTGTATTCCTTCGTCCATAACATCTTCAAATAATGTACAAAGTTCTTGATTTTCCATTTAACGTCAACTCCTGTTTAATAAAATTGTAGGTAAATGGGTGGATATTAGTACCGAGCTTATAAAGTCGTCTACCAGCTTGCCGAGACATACTTTTTCTGCAAGGGCATTAATTATATTCAGCAGAAGTATGCATATAACAAAAAGCCAGAAAGGCGGTGAATCGAATTTATCAAGCTTTTGTATCCCTACATATAAAAGTACGGTAGCGGATATAAGTGCAGCAACGGCGGCTATTATGCATAGAAAGATGTTAACAAAGCTCAGGAGTCCTGCTGCCGCCATAAGTATAGACGAGGGCAGAAATGCAGTAGCCGTCATGTTTGCAACGGTGGTAAAAACAACGTTTTTCCGGCATACGGTCATAAGTACTAAAATAAGGAGCATCGAAGCGATAAAGCTTATTACTGCACATATAAATTCCGCTCCGAAGATTTTTCCGGAAGACAAGCCAAGTTCTTTTAATTTGTCAGAATAGTCCTTGTATTCTACAACGATACCGGAAGAAGTTACTAAAGCATAGATCCCTTTACGGATAATATTTGTTATGCCAAAGGAGATCATGATACCTTCAAGCGCAGTGAGTATCATCCACAGAATATCTGTCCTGTAAGCGTTTTCCGAGACCTGTTTTATCGGAGAAACTATTACTCCCTTTATTGTGTCGATCACCTCAGATACCATAGGGTTGTTCTTTATTGCAGCCGCAGCGTTTTTAGCACCTTCTACAAGAGCCTGACTTTCCGGAAGGGCAGATGATGCTTTTGTATCGGCAGCGTGTTCAGGGTGTGTTCCAACCGCGGAGGTATCCATACAGCTGCAAATTTCTCCGTCTCTCAGTTCTCTTCCGCATTTACCGCAAAACATTATAATACCCCTCTTTTCCCCTGTATTAAAATTTATATCAATATAGAAAATTATACACTATTGGATATAGATTGTCAACGTTTTTATTGCCTCATATGGAAAAATGAATTATCATTTTGTGCAATATTGCCTATAAAGTTATTGTGCAATACATACAATTCTCCAAAAACACTTGAATATTGTTCATTAATATGTTATCATATACTTTATGGTATTTCAGAAGAATTAAATCGTGAAAGGTAAGGTCATATTTGTGGGCTACATAGCAATCGTAATCCTGATAGCAATGTCTGCGCTGTTTTCATCTATGGAGACTGCGTTTTCGTCGGTAAATAAAATACGTCTTAAACATAACGCTGCGGAGGGAAATAAAAGAGCTGCCAAGGCTCTTGAAATATCTGAAAATTTTGACAAGGCGCTTACTACGATCCTTGTGGGAAATAATATAGTCAATATACTGTCCTCATCCCTGGGAACGTTTATTTTCACCGATCTCCTCGGTCCTGCCGGCGTTGCGGTCTCAACGGCGGTAATGACTGTGCTGGTTCTTATCTTCGGGGAAATAATACCAAAATCCTTTGCCAAGCAGAACGCTGAAAAATGCGCTCTCGGATTTGCCGGACTGCTTAATATACTGATGCTCCTGCTTACTCCAATATCGGCGCTGTTTGCTGTTATACAAAGAGGTATCTCTAAAATTTCCAGGTCAGAGGATTCTCCCAACTTTACCGAGGACGAACTGAAATACATCATTGAGGAGATCGAAGATCAGGGAGTACTTGAAGAACAGGAAAGCGATCTGGTGCGTTCCGCTCTTGAATTTGATGAAATAACCATCGAGCAGATACTTGTCCCCAGAGTAAAAGTGGTTGCCATTGAACGGAATGAGGAGATCCAGAACATTCTGGAAATTTTCAAGCGGGACAGATACACAAGACTTCCGGTATATGAGGACTCCATAGACAATATTATCGGTCTTATAAACGAAAAGGACTTTTTCGCCCTTTATCTGGAATCGGAGGGAAAGCCTTCCGACATTGGATCAATTATCCAGAAGGCTCTTTATATTTCCGAAATGAAGCTTATTTCCGAAGTCCTGCGTGAAATGCAGCGGACAAAGATACACATGGCGATAGTCAAGGATCAGTACGGCGGCACAAGCGGTATCGTCACTATGGAGGACATCATCGAAGAGCTCGTAGGCGAGATCTACGACGAAAATGACGAGGTCATCCATAATATCGTAGAGGTAGCAGAGCATATTTACGACGTGCAGGCTGACATAAGCATAAACGATATGCTGGAAAAGCTGGAGCTTCCCGACGACCTTATCGAAACCGACAGCAACACGGTGGGCGGTTGGGTCATGGAGCTTTTTGGCAGGATCCCCGAAAAAGACGACACCATAACCGAGGGAATATTTACCATAACCGTTCTGGAAGCGGACGAGCAGTCCGTATCAAAGGTGGGAATACGGCTTGATACGGAAAAAAGTGAGGACGACACAGAGTAAAAACAGTTTTAAAAATGAAATGTATAATCCAAAATCTTCGTGAAAAACTATAAATACTGATACCGGATATTAAAATAGACAAAAGCAAGCTGCAAAAAGCTTGAATATATGGATTTTGTGGCTTGATTTTGTCATATTTTAAATTAGGGATCAGTATATGGGCATCGCAAATTGCTAATAAAAGTATAATACGAAAACGGAGGATTATAAAATGAAAGCAACGGGTATTGTCAGAAGGATTGACGACCTCGGACGTGTGGTTATCCCCAAGGAAATAAGGAGAACCATGCGCATAAGAGAAGGCGATCCTCTTGAAATTTACACCAGCAATGACGGAGAGGTTATTTTCAGAAAATACAGTGCGATAAACGAAATGTCGGAATCCGCCGCACAGGTAGCGGAGGTAATGACAAAACTTGCTAACTGTCCCACAGTAGTTTTTGACAGAGATCATGTTGTAGCAGTGGCAGGCGTACAGAAAAAGGAATTCAGTGAACGCCGCGTTTCACAGGCTCTTGAAGAGTATCTGGAAAACAGGAAGAATTATCTTTACACATCGCATAACGACGCAAAGGTCTTTCCCGTGGAGGGCATTGACCGTCCCGCTATCGCCTGCTCGCCTATCATGGCTTCCGGCGACGTAACGGGTGCTGTAGCTTTCCTTGCGCCAAACAATGACGCTGTAGCAAATGAGGTTCAGCAGAATCTCATTCAGGCGGCAGCTCAGTTTCTTGGAAAGCAGATCGAAGAATGACAAATATCCCGGCTATCTTGTTAAAGACAGTCGGGATATTTCTATTTGTTGTTTTTCAGCTTGTCGGATATTCTTTTTATCATCTCACGGTCAGAGTCGGACTTTATCCTGTATTCCGTACGGGAATAAAAATTGTCATTTACGTCCCATATGACCGGAACAAATCCGTTATCTATAAGCTTGTTCAGAATTATCTCCACACACTCTGTTGAATCCGTATGAACAGCAGCTTTGTCAAAATTTGATTGTGGATACCCCGCAGATGTCTCCCCCATGAAAACGGGGATATTTTTCTCTGTAAATGCTTTGTTAAGCAAGTCTATCTGTGAATCTGTATAGTTTATCCATTCATCTCCGCCGATCCTGTTCATCCAGTACATGGCGTTATCAACATAGTGTACCGAGACCATGAGCCTGTGCGGCACAGTATCTGTCGGCATGATAAATTCAGGAGATGTTGTATTGTCAATATTCGTCCAGTATCCGGAAACAATAAGCACACGCTCCTCATTTTTTCCGCCTGTAGCTCTTACCGCGTCAACAAAAGCCTGGTTGAGAGTGTTAGTCATTTCGTAAGCGTCTTTTTTGGAAAGCTCTGCAAGGTTTCCATTTTCGTCAAACTGATTTCCCCCAAGATATTCGTTATATCCTTCAAAGACTACAGTGTAAGGATAGTCCTTAAAATATTCGGCTATCTGAGTCCACAGGTTAGTAAATATTTTCTTGCATTCCTCTGTGGAATTTCTGCGTATGATAAATTCGTCAAAATGGTGAATGTTTATCACCGTATACAAATCAGCATTCCGGCAGTAATCCACTATCTCACGAACTCTCGCAATATAGTCGGGATTTATGGTATAAGTGCCGTCGTTCGCCATCATGTTTCCCCAGAAAACCGGTATGCGCACGGTGTTAAATCCCTCAGCTTTTATTCCGTCAATTGCTTCCTGAGTGGTTTCCACTGCTCCCCAGCGGGTCTCATAGTCCAAAGGAGTATTGTTTCCCACAACCGGTATCCATTCATAGGTGATCTTTTCACAATTAGTGGCATCATACGCCTCCATTGTATTACCCAGATTAAGACCTATACCCATATTTTTTGCCACATCCTGTGCCATGGGGATGGCCTCCTCTGCTTTTAAATTTGTACACGCTGCCGATGTCAGAGACATAGCAGCCGCCATTATAAAGGATAAGATTTTCTTGTTCATTTATTGCCCCTCCTGTTTATCTGAAATTTCTATATTGATATGTGCTGAGACCCTGGGCAGCGGCAGACGGTATTTTTCCGCAAGAGCAGGACCGCAGGCGTTAGAGCCAACTCCCGCCATTTTGCCGTCCACGCAGATGACACTGCATCCACACTTTTCAAGCTCGAAGTTATGACGTTTTTCCGAAAGCTCCTCCTGCGTGTATTCGGAAGTACTGAAAGAAAAGTCCTCGCTTGCCGTAAATCTGACGTTTGTCCTGCCGTCCGTAACGGTCATATGCTTACAGCCGAAGTGAGAGCCGTTTTCCTGGGGACGGATATAGTCCTCATGCATATCCCTTATGTTTGCAGAGAAATTTCCAATATAGCTTGCCTGATGCTTGTCGATGTAGCTTTCATACGGACCGTATCCGAAATAGTTCACCTTATCAAAGGACTTGGGCATAAACAGTCTTATTCCGAATCTGGGCAGGAAAGTAACCTTGTTTGAAAATTCCCCGTCAAATTTTATGTCAAGAGAACCGTCGGCTGCGATCATATACTTTACATCCATATAGGCGATAGGCTGATGGATACTCCATCCGAATGACTGTCTCAGGGAAATTTCCACGCCATCCTGAATTTTCTCCGCAGTGACCCCGTAATTTTTAACTGTATGGTCATTTAAGTGTGCCCTGAACCAGTCCCACTTCATGACGTCGTTGTCAACAGGAGCGCGGAAGAAATTAAATTCAAGAGGTCTGTCAAGAATTTCCCTGCCATTGACTTTTATCGAATCGAATTTGGACAGTCTCTTATTGAAGCGATAGGAAACCTCTCCCACGGTCACTGACACAAGCATAGGAGAATCGTCAAGAGTTATTCCGGAGGCTTTTTTCTCTGCAGGCTTTTGTGCAGGAGCGTCGCAAATTTTTATCTGATCGAAGCATACCTCGTAACCCTTTTCACAGAAAAGGGTATCTTTTTTTGCAGTGAAGATAAAGCGGATATAGGTCTCATGGTCAAAAGTCTTTGCTGCATCGGGGATATTGACTGCCGCGCTTCCCATAGGCGGAACTGAAAAATTAACAGTACCCTCTGCTGCCTTTCCGCCGTCATAGGTTATCTCGTATCGGCAGTCGAGAAAGTCTCCTGCGTTTTCAAATTCCAGAGTGCTGCTTATAATAAAGCTGTCTCCGTCACCTTTTTGAACGCGTACGGGACGGTAGACCTGTTTTGCTTCCAGAAGTCCGGTGTGGGGAGTTCTGTCCGGATATGTGAGAGCGTCCATGCAGAAATTGCCGTCGTTATGCTTCTCTCTGAAGTCTCCGCCGTAGCCGTATTTTATCCTGCCGTCGTCGGTCTTTCCCATAATGCAGCCGTGGTCGCTCCATTCCCAGATGAATCCTCCGCAGAAGCGTTCGTTGGAATAGAAAATATTGTGGTAATCCTCTAAGTCTCCCGGGCCGTTTCCCATAGCGTGACAATACTCACAGAGCATAAACGGACGGGTCTCCTTTTCGTTTTCAAGGAACTTCATCATGTCCTCATTGGAGGTGTACATCTCCGAAACAACGTCAAGAATGCTGTCGGAGGTATCGTCCAGCTTGTGGGTGCTTTCATAGTGGAGCAGTCTTGTATCATCAAGAGATTTTACAAGCTCTCCTGCTGCAAGCATATTTGTGCCGTATCCGCTTTCGTTGCCGAGAGACCAGAAAACAACACAGGGGCGGTTTATATCCCGCTTTACAAGAGCCTCCGCACGGTCGGTTATCGCTATTCTGAACCGTTCATCGGAAGCAAGCAGAGCAATACCATTATATCCGTTTTCCCAGCTCCATTTGAAATCGTTGTAGACCTCTACACAGCCGTGGGACTCCATGTCTGCCTCGTCGATGACGTACAGTCCGTACCGGTCACAAAGCTGATAAAACAGGGGAGAGTTGGGATAATGGGAAGTCCTGACGCCGTTTACATTATGCTTTTTCATCAGCTCGATGTCCTTTTTCATCTGTTCGACGGAGGCGTAGTATCCGGTGTCCGGATAGCTGTCGTGACGGTTTACTCCCTTGAATTTTACCGCTCTGCCGTTGATCTTTACAACACCATTTTCCACGCAGATATTGCGGAAGCCGACCCTCTCGCCGATAATTTCCTCTCCTGTACAGATAGTCAGGTCGTAAAGATATGGGTTTTCCGCAGACCACAAAACCGGAGCGTCAATAGGTACGGCAGCAATGGTATCACGTTCAGCGGAAAACTCCGCCACGGTGTTTCCGGACGCATCCGAAAGCTTTGCAGTCACATCACAGCCGTATGCGGTGAAGATAAGCACAGCGGAAGAAAAGTCCGGGGACAGCTTTGTCTGTATGGTATAATTTTTCAGGCAGCTGTCCGGACGGGACAAAACATAAACGTCACGGAAAATTCCCGACAGTCTGAACTTGTCCTGATCCTCCAGATAAGTACCGTCACACCATTTCAGGACGGCTGCGGTGATGGTGTTTTCCCCCTCTTTAAGCAGGGGAGTAATATCAAATTCGGAGGTGCAGTGTGAGACCTGAGAGTATCCTGCAAACTCCCCGTTAATGTAGAGGTAAATGCAGCTATCCACGCCCTCAAAAACGAGTGTCCTGTTCAGTCCGTCGGGAGTGTGTTTGTAACTGCGGCTGTAAACTCCCACGGGAATGTCGTCCGGTACATATGGAGGGTCGTATGGTATGGGATAACACACGTTGGTATATTGAGGCTTGTCATATCCGTGAAGCTGCCAGTTTGAGGGGACGGGTATCGTTTTTTCATAAGGGAGGGATATAAAATCATCCTCCATATCAATGATACTGTCATAGTATCTGAAATCCCACTCCCCGTTAAGAAGCTCGAACCGGTCGGATTTTTCCCTGTCCTCAAATGGGTTCTGCTCCTTTCCGAAGGGGATAAAATAGCAGTGCTTTTCGAGGGTATTTACGTGAAGCTCCTGCGGGTCTTCATGATAGATCATTTTGCTTTTTGGTGTGCCGGGGGCGGCGATTTTTGAAATATCCATAACTCATACTCCTTTGTAAACTCCCAGAAACGCCAGTGTCGGCTCTGTTCTGGAATCGGTGATTTTTATACGTACAGACTTTGCTTTAATATTTTTCAGAGGGACGATACGCTTGTATCCGATGACCGTTCCCCTATACACCTCGGAAAATTTGCCGTCTGTCTCCGCTTCCACAACAAAACTCTCCACACGCTGACCATGGAGGATATTTTCCTTTAAAACAATGTTTCCTATTTTGACGGGAACGTCCCACTCCGCAGTAATTTCAGCAGTGGTCACACCCTTAGACGGAGAAAAATACTCATCGTAGCTGTCAGTCCGGATCGCGGAAATACCTTCACTGTCAGTGCTGACATCGAAAATACCACCGATGTCAGCGGTCAGCCTTGCGCTGTCAAGAAGGTTCACACTGAATGACTTTTCAAGATACTCCCCAAGCTCTGCAAGACGTCTGACGTCATTTTCATGGATAAGACCATCCCTTGTGGGAGGGATATTTAACAGGAACGTTGCGTTTCCCCCTACGGAATTATTATAGATATGTACAAGCTCGTCAAGGCTGCGAACCTTGTCATTTTCGCTTTCGTGCCAGAACCAACCGGGACGTATGGAGGTATTCACTTCCGCAGGATACCAGACAAGCTCCTGCTCATTTTCAAGAACGGAACGGCTTCCAAGGTCTTCATCACTGGCGGTGATCTTCCGCTGACGGAATTCCTCATCATCGGACTGCTGACTTTTTTCCGCTATCTTTTCGGTATCCCTTGTCCGTGCCGGGACGACGCTCCATTCGGCAGTTCGTGTGTGTCCCGCCTCGTTGCCGCACCAACGGACATCCGGTCCGCAGACAGAAATGCAGGCATCCGGCTGCAGCTCCCGTATCACGCTGTAGTATCTTTCCCAGTCGTAATACTGCTTTTTGCCGTTTGGTCCTTCGCCGCAGGCACCGTCAAACCAGACGGAAAATACTTCTCCGTAATTTGTAAGAAGCTCCCTTAGCTGACCTACAAAGTAATCGTCATAGGCTTTCCCCTGACCGTAAAGAGGACAGTTCCTGTCCCAGGGAGAAAGGTACACTCCGAATTTTATTCCATGCTTTTTGCAGGCATCGGAGACCTCCTTTACCACGTCTCCCTGACCATTTTTCCAGGGAGAGCTTTTGACGGAGTGTTCAGTATAGCTGCTCTGCCAGAGGCAAAATCCGTCATGGTGCTTGCAGGTTAGTATAAGACCTTTCATTCCTGCGGATTTTACAGCTCTTACCCATTGTTCGGCGTCAAGCTTTTGGGGATCGAATATTCGGGGATCTTCCGTACCGTCTCCCCATTCCTTATCGGTAAAGGTATTGACGGTGAAATGGATAAAGGCATAAAATTCAAGCTGCTGAAAGCGGATCTGTCTTTCATGCGGGGTCACAGCTGCTAGTCTTTCATCTAAAAGCATAGTGACCTCCCGATATTTTTATATTAATTATAAC
>JAFLUJ010000020.1 GCA_022511485.1 Oscillospiraceae bacterium
TGTTACAAGTGGTGCGCTTGCCGAGAACTTTGAAAAAGTAGTAACAGGAATGTCTGATTTAGCAAGTGTAGCAATAATACTTACTGCTGAAAATGTTCTTCCATCTGTAATTGATAATTTAGCATGGCTTATGAATGAAGGACAACTTTTAATTGTTAGTATAGGAGGAATAACTTCAGCCGTTATAGCGTATAAAACGGCAGTGGAAGTTGCAACAGTAGCGCAAGCTGCATTCAATGCTATTAATAGCTTTAATCCTATCGGATTAGTAACGGGAGCAATAGCAGGATTAACAACGGTAATAGGTGCTTGTACTCTTGCAAATAAAGCACATATTGATCAAATGTCCGAGGGAACTGGAAAGTATGATGAGCAAGTAAAAGCTGTAGAAAGACTTTCTGATGCATATGATAAAGCAGAAAAATCAGCGGAGGGCATTGTTAAACAGGGTGAAGAAGAAGTTGCTGAACTCCTTGCTTTGAAAAACTTACTTGACAAAAATGTTGATGCAGAGGGTAATATAGTTACTGGATACGAAGCAGTTAAATCTATTATTGAGGAAATAAATGAAATTTATCCTGAGGAAATTAATTTATTATCTGACAAAATAGATAAATATGATGAACTTTCCGAATCTATTGATAATTATGTAGAAAAAATCCGTGATAATGCTGTTTATGAATCAAAACTTGAAATATTTAAGCAGGCGGCAGTTACATATGATGAAACATCTGCTAAAAATGATGATTTATATAATGCATGGCAAGAAGCACAAAAAGAGGCAGAACGATTTGAAGAAAAATACGACTTTTATAAAAGTGGTATAAATCGGTTTTATGGATGGGATCAAGTAGAAGCAGATAAAGTTGGAAAATCTGTTGGACAATATTTAGAAGATATGTATTACAGCACAAAGGGTGATGAAGAAATTGCAAAAGCTGCTTATGAAGATAATCTGGCATTGATGGAAAAATCAGAAAAGGACATGGAGGATTTTAAAGAATATCTTGCTGACCGTTATGATAAAAATAACAACAATGACATCTACGAGACAATTAAAAGTGCTGCACAAATGAATGCCGAAGAAAATGGACGTAAAGCAGCTGAAAGTCTGCGGGAATACCATAAACAGCAAAAAGAAAACACCAAAGCACTGCAAGATGAATGGGAAAAACTAAACCATCAGTACGCAATTGGTGAAATTGAATCCGAAGAGAAGCTATACGAAAAGAAATTAGAAGTCTGGGAACAATACGGCGACAAAAACAATAAAGACCATTGGAGATATTATGAGGAGCTTTACAAGTATGAGCATAAAGTAACCGAAGAATCTGCCGAAGATACAGAGCAGATAATGCGGGAAAAATGGGACACCATTTCAAAGCTTGAAAGTCTCGGACTTATCTCCTCAGAGGAAGCATACAGACGTCAGCTGGCGCTGATCCAGGAATATTGTCCTGAATATTCCGACGAATGGTACAGCTATTATCAGACTGTTACTGAGTATCAGCGGAATGCACTGAAAAAACAGGTGCAGGACGTTAAGGACAGTATTTCTGATATTGTCAGCGAGTATCAGGAAGCCTTTGCTGAGCTGGAAAACTCGGTCAACAGCTACAAAAACAAGCTGCTTTCTGTAGAACCGTTATTCACTATTAAGACGGAAACAGACGATGATGGCAATGAGACAACGACCTACACCGTCGAAAATCTGACCGAGCAGATGGATAAAATGCAAAAATACCATAATTTAATTATGGATCTTAAAGAAAGGGGTGTTTCCAATGAAGTATTAAGTGAATTGACAACGCTTGATTTTGATGACGGAATGGTCTTTGCTGAAAATCTTTCAAAATCCTCGGACGCAGAGCTTGAACATCTCAGTGAGCTTTACGCACAAAAGGAACAGCTTGCAGAGGATCTTGCAAACGAGCTTTATGCGCCGGAAATTGACAAGCTTAACACCGATCTCATAGATAGTGTTATCGGACAGTTCGGGACACTGCCGGAGGAAATAAGAGCAATAGGCGCACAGTCTCTTGCTTCATTTACCGAGGGTATCTTAGAGGATAAAGAAAACCTTACAGAGGCGGCACAGGAGTTCATGAACAGCTTTTTCACCGCCTGCGATGAAGGAATATCCTCAGGATCAATAGGAATGGAAAATGTGGGAGATAACATTACCTCAATATTGGAAGAACAGGATCTGTACGCTGTGAGCCTTGAAAAAGGAAGCGAGTTTGCCTCAGGAATGAAAGACGCTTTTGCTCTTTTAGAGGACAAGCTTATGCTTGCTCAGGCTAATGTATCCGCAGACCTGACAGTGGGAACGGCTGCACAGAGCAGCTACGGAGGATCGTCATGGTCAGGAAGCGGCAAGGAAGAACGGATCGTCATTGAAAACCGGGACGAAATTACAGTCAAGGTCGACAGAGATGTTCTCGGAAAAACTGTAAACGAATGGACTAAGGAATATAAAAGGAGGACTGGTACTTAATGGTCAAAACAGTGATAGGCGGGGTAGATGTACAGCAATACATAACGGCGTACAGGATAAAAAGTCCGCCAATAATGGGAGATAATTCTTTTCAGTCTGCAAACGGTGACTATGTTTCCGGCATAATAGGAAGCGAGGTCAACCTTGATATTACGCTGGAGGAAGTCCCCACATCTGTATCAATGCGTCTTGCGGCGGTTCTTGAAGCAGAAAACGTCGAGGTGGAATATACTACGCCTGTTCCTGAACGAAGAACGTTTTATAAGACGTCATATGAAGCTGAATGTGAATTTGCAGACCCGGAAAACAAAAATTATAACGACATAAAAAATATTTTCTGGAACATACAGCTTTCGCTTCGTTCTGTTGAGGGGATACAGGAGCAGGGAGGTGGTCTTTAGCTGGGATCTGAGAATCAACGGTAAAAGTATTGAACAGCCTTTCAGCGGTCTTAAATTTACTCATGGTGTGTCCAGCTTCGGAGTAGGGATCGCTACCGGTCAGTTTGAGTTTGACATCTACGATGAGATGGGAATATACGGAGAAGCTCTGCTGGAAAATGTCTCCGCACAGCTTTTCTGCAAAACAAGCGCCGTACAATCGAGGGTGTATTATATTGCAAAGCGGTCTATCAGTAAAAAGGTCTGCCATTTTACAGCGTATGATATTGTGGACATCGACAAGGAATTTGATCCCACTCATTTGTGGCAGGCTGTTCAGACGGACTGGATACCATACTCAGAGGTACTTAACGCTTTACAAAGTCAGTGCGGATTTGATTCAGTAAGCGCACCCGATGAGGGAATGACAGGTATCCGTTTCACCCGTGCAATGCTGACCGGAAAAAGCTGCCGCAGCGTTCTGGAAATGATCGCGACTGCTATGTGCGGCTTCTGGTGCAATAACGGATACGGCGGCTTGCAGCTTATATGCCTGAATAAGAACAAAAACGCTTATTACAAATCCGGGAAATGTACAGAGTATTCCGAGATAGATTATCAGGGCAAACAGAAGATAACCAAGCTCATCGCAATAAATAGCGAAACTGGGCGGAGAGCAGAATATTCCACAGGTGAATACGGTACTGTTATTGTGATCGAATCTCCCTTTGTTGCCTGCAATGACGGCACAGACGGTTATGTCTGGGAGCGTATCCGTGATCTTGAATATCAGGGCTGGAAATGTGACAAGGCGTTGATAGACCTTTCTAAAAGCGTTATTGTTTTCAACACAATTTCGTCGATATTTACCTTCGGGGATGATACAGAGCTACTTGCAAATCAGGTAGTTATCACCGCCGATAATTCCGGACTTTATATGAGCGGCGGAGCTGACCCTCAGGACGATGAGATCTGGCGGTACGATGATTACACTCAGCGGCAGATAGGCCAAAGGGTGGAGATAAATAAGACATATGAAAACGCAAAAATTGCCACCGGTGAGGGCCTTAAATTAATCCACCATGTTAATGAAAATGTCAGTGCTATTGCAGCGTATGCAGCAAATGGAGATCCCGAAATAAAAGAGTTTGGATTCGATGTGTGCAAAAATGGTCTTACCGAGTATGAGGGAGCTCTTGTATCAAAGATAGCTCCGAAATCGGCAACGATAAACAACGACAAAACGGAGGCTGTCATAAATTACGAGGACAAGTCCTATAAATACAAAATTCAAAGAGACAGCAGCGGAAATATTACAAGCTTTAAAAAGGAGGAAATAAAAGAAAATGAGCTTTGATGATGGTTTTATGATGGGATTAATGCTGGGAAACGAGGGCGGAGGGGGAGGGGGCGATGACGACGATTGGACGCCGCCGGAATTTCCCGAACCGGGTGCTTACCAGATCACAATACTGATAGATCTGTATTTGTCCGAAAAGAGAAACAGCGGTCTTTCCGGGAATAAAACTATTACTCTTACTCTGACAGATAAGAATAATATGTGGGCGACATCCGGAGAATCAAGAATTGACTGGGGAGACGGAACAATCACAAGCTTTGTAAGCGGATATTCGCTTTCTTACTCTCATGAGTATAAAAAAGCAGAGCGGTACGTTATAACCGTAACAGGTAAAGAAAACGAAAATTATATATATTTCTCAAGTACATACGGAAAGGATGCTATTCTTGGTATAAAATTTGGCTCTAAAATGGGTATAAATGGAATCTTTTACAATATGAACGATATTCTTTATGTAAAATTCTGCGGGGAGACCTTCTCTACAGATGGACTGTATTTTGGTGATCTCTATACTTTAACAAAAGTTGAATTCGCAGGAGGATACCCACATGACGGGGATTTCAGAACAAATTGTTTTAGAGGCTGCCGGTCTCTTAAAAAGGCTGATTTTACAAAAAAATTATCAGTCTTTCCGAATACAATGTTTAGTGAATGTTTCTCTTTAAAAGAGGTGGATACATCATCGGCAGTCACATTTGAGGGGAGTGTTTTTTCAAACTGTTATAATTTAAAAGAAATAAATGCGCCGCTCCTTGAAAATATGAATGGGGGGAGCAATATACAAAACTGCTATATATTGAGAAAGTTTTCTGCTCCCAAATTAAAGGAAATATCAGCAGAAATTCTGAGTTGTTATTCGATCTCAGAAATTGATACGCCGTCTTTGATCTCTGCGGGTCCACAATCCTTTTATTGCTGCTATAACCTACAAAAGCTTATATGTGCTGAGGGCTGTGACTTTAATGGAAATCCGTTTTTTACCTGTCCTCAGCTTTATCCAAGACCACAATAAAAATCAAAAATTTGAATGGAGGAATTTTAAATGTCAAATGTAAAAACTATTAACCTGACAGGTGAGGAGACAAAAGTTATTTTTGAACAGAAATTTATGTGCTTCTGGGTACAGAATATGGGAAGCTCCGATGTTTATGCTTATCTTGAAGCAGGATCAGAACCGGAAGCAGACGGAGTTATTGCTATAGGTGCAGGAACGTCCGCAAGGGTATCCGCAGCAGATCTTTCCCAGATAAATACGCTGTATTTACAGGGAAACGGCAAGGTGCAGATCGTAGGCTGCTATTCTGTACACAGTCCTTTTACGCGTAAAAAGAAAGGAGGTGATGAAAGTCCATATACAATTATTGCCGAAATACCTTTAAACGGCTCATTTGATGGCTATGGGTATAATATAGTCGCCAAGGGCAGCGGTGCTGACGCTGCTATTACAAGCGATGGGATAAAAATAGGTACGAGCACTTCAACATGGTTCCGTTTAAAGGCTTTAAATTATAGCTCTGACGTTTTTATAGCAGACATGGATCTTATGTTATTGCAGGAGAATAGTTCCTATCAACCACTACTTTGTATTCCGCAAACAAGTTATTATTTTTATTATATAACTTTACAATCAAATACCCTTATTATTTATAGCAGATACGCAGACAAAAATATAATAACCGTTGATTTAAATACATGGCATCATATATCGGTAAAATATTATAATAATTTTAAGAGTATGACAGTTTATCTTGATGGCGAGGAACTTATTGATTATACAACACCTGATAATATTACAGCCGTGAAAGGAGAATTGTGTATTGGCACATCGTATACTAATGGCAGTTATACTAATGTTACAGGGGATTTGGTTTATGTTAAAAACATTAAAATTAAAGTACCAAAGGAGGAAGTTTAATGAAAATTATCGACGTATCAAAACATAACGGAGCTATCGACTGGATAAAGGTCAGATCCTCCGGAATTGACGGAGTTATCATCCGCGCCGGATTTGGCAAGGTGACTTCCCAGAAAGACATCATGTTTGAAGCAAACTA
This sequence comes from Oscillospiraceae bacterium, assembly GCA_022511485.1. Classification (GTDB taxonomy): domain Bacteria; phylum Bacillota; class Clostridia; order Oscillospirales; family Ruminococcaceae; genus RGIG8773. The sequence goes on from JAFLUJ010000020.1 coordinate 6,292, forward strand.
CCGGGGAGCGTTGGAAACAGGATTACATATCGGAGCATACTGGTACAGCTATGCGCTCACCGCTGATGAAGCAGTGCAGGAAGCCAACACCTTTTTAGAGTGTATCAAAGGGAAAAAATTTGATCTCCCCCTTTATTTTGATATTGAGGAGGAGAAGCATGTTAAGCTTGGTAAAAAGCTTTGTACAGAGATCGTTGCTGCCTTCTGTAATACAGTTGAAAAAGCCGGATATTTTGTCGGAGTGTACAGCTTTGACAGCTTCTTTGCCACAAATCTTGATGCGGACATTCAGAAAAGATATTCCTGCTGGGTGGCAAGAGTGGACGGAAAACCTCCACAGAGCTGCACTTCCTATGGGATGTGGCAGTACAGCTGGAAAGGGAAAATAAACGGCGTCAGCGGAGATGTTGACATGAACGACTGCTATAAGGATTTTTCCGGGACGATAAGAAGATCAGGTCTGAACGGATACAGCAGGACCGATACATATAATGTGACTGCTAAAATAGGAGGGGTCACTTCCGAAAAAGCTGTAACAATATTTTCGGCTTGTACGTCCATGGGAATGACAGTTACGCAGGAGAAAGATTAAAAATATCAGGAGGTATATATGATAACAAATTTCAAAGTATGGCTCAGAGCCGCAGGGATACGTGCGGTAAAAACAGCGGCACAGACTTCTGCTGCGACTATAGGAACTTCCGTCATGCTAAGTGAGGTCGACTGGAAGATTGTTGTTTCCGCTTCGGTACTGGCAGGGATACTTTCAATGCTGACAAGTATTGCGGGACTTCCGGAAGTAGGTTAAAAAAATCAGGACTGCCCACCAGAAATAAATGGTGCGGCAGTCCTTGTTTATTTGTGATATTTCCCGCCGTTTATGATCTGAAAGCTGCGATATATCTGCTCCAGAAGCATTACCCTTGCAAGCTGATGAGGAAATGTCATTTCCGACATTGACAGTCTAAGATCCGCAAGGGATTTTACTTCCTCAGATATACCGAATGAGCTTCCTATGATAAAATTCAGCCTGCTTTTCCCATCGACGGATATGCTTTCTATCTTTTCCGCAAGCTTTTCGGAGGACAGCTGCTTTCCCTCTATGCACATTGCAATATTATAAGAATTATTTCCCGAAAGCAGATCGGCGATTGCCTTTCCCTCATGAGAAAGAGCGCTGCTGATCTCCTTTTCGGATGGATTGTCCGGAAGCCTGCTTTCCGGAAGCTCGGTAATATTCAGCTTGCAGAAGCCTCCGAGACGCTTTGAATATTCTGCGCAGGCGTCCCGCAGATAGGCTTCCTTAAGCTTTCCTACGGTAATAATATTTATATTAAGCATGGCAGCGCTCCTTATATTTTTAAAAGGAAACAAATCCTCCGGTAGTCTCAACGGGGGCAAGGTCAAGAATATAATCGGAATTTCTTTTAAATTCATTAAGACATGAGGTCACTGTTTTTTCTGCGATAAGGGGAGTATTATTTTGCTGTGAAAGATGTCCTAAAATTATACGCGTTGTGCCGCTTTTTACAAGACGGGAGGCAAATGCTCCACTGTCCGGATTGGACAGGTGTCCGGTCTTTCCGAAGATACGTGTTTTAAGGTAGTAGGGATAGCTTCCGTTCCGAAGCATTTCAATATCGTAATTGGCTTCCAAAAGAACGCAGTCCGTGCCTTGGACAGCGTTTTCCACCTCGTCGGAGACGTATCCCAGATCGGTGCAGACGGCGGCTGTTTTGCCCTCCGGAAGAGTTATCCTGTATCCGCAGGACTGGGGCGTATCATGGGAGGTGGCAAAAGGCTCGACGCGATAGCCGCAGACCTCCTCACCCTGTTTTATTTCATAATATTCTCCATGAAGCATATTTTTCCCCAGAAGATATTCCAGAGTAAGTCCCTGTGCAAAAACAGGGACGGCTGTTTTTTTAGTAAGCATATCAAGTCCCTTGACATGATCTCCGTGCTCGTGAGTTATAAAAACCGCTTTTACGGAGGACAAGGAAAGTCCGTTTCGTTCCAGAGCGTTTTTGAGTCTTGTAAAGGACACTCCGTCGTCAATAAGTATTCCTGCCTCACGACTGCCAATGTATGTACAGTTTCCGCTGCTGGAGGAAAACAGGGGATATAATCTTGCCAAGCGTATGCTCCTCTTTCTTTTTAAATTATTTTTCTTTTTCAGCAAGCTTATCCAATAACTGATAAAGCAGCTTATAAAGCTGTTCCGCATCCTTAGGCTCCATATTAACGCAGGCGCTCAGCTTTGCGGGAATATGAACGGCACGCTTCTTTAATGCTTTCCCCTCATCGGTAATGGAGATTATCATATTCCGTTCGTCCTCCTTTGAGCGGGTGCGATGAACATATCCCTTTTCCTCCAGCTTTTTAAGAAGCGGCGTAAGAGTTCCGGAATCAAGATACAGGTAATCACCTAATTCCTTGACAGTCAACTCCTTTTGTTCCCACATTACCATCATTGCAATGTACTGCGTGTAGGTCAGATCAAGCTTGTCAAGATAAGGCTTGTACTTCCGGATGACCTCTTTTGAGCAAACGTAAAGAGGAAAGCACAGCTGGTTTTCAAGCTTTAAACAGTCGCTTTTGTTTTTCATCATAACAAAGATCCCCCCAATAACAATTCTTTAAATATAATTTTTTATTTCTTTATTTTTGAATTACGCATCCCCAAAATCATTATATCAGAAATTTCATGGAAATGCAATACCAAATTGATTTCCTTGGACAAGTCATTACCATCCCTTGACAAAATATGTTTATTGAGATATAATTAATACTGTTCCCAAGTCAAATAATTGACAGCGTCAATTATTTGACTTGCCGCCTTATCAGGCGGCTGCCAAAACCAGAGGTTTTGG
>JAFLUJ010000021.1 GCA_022511485.1 Oscillospiraceae bacterium
ACAGTAACTACAGCAGATGCCTCTGAAACGAAGGCTGTTGTTATTTCGGAAAATAGAATTGTTGATGGTGTGATCTTGCCGCCGGACGAGGATTTCCTCAGAAGCGTTTCCTCCGGAGATAAGGGCAGAGATAATACAATAGTGTTTACCCTTGACAGCAGCGGGAAATATTCCTCTTATGATGCGGATATGTTTTATAACAACATAGACAGTCAGATGATGCAGGATTTTGCAAAGGAGATGCTCAGCGAGGAATATTACGAAGAAAATAAAGAGTATCTTGATGTGTCCTCCTACGAAGAGTATATTTCAGTAGTTGAGGAATATCTCGGCGATGAGCTGCGGGGATATCTGGAGTATGAGCCGGAGGAAACCAAGCCGCTTGCGTATTTCTCAATAAGCGTCAATAAATACATAGATGAGGGTGAAACTGCTGCCTATACTGACGAAGATGTCTTTTACAGAACAGCGGAGTGGCTTTTTAAAAGTATGGACAAGGAGCCGGAGGTCGCAGAAAAGATTATAGGCTGTTTTGAAAGCGGAGAAAGCTTCTATTCAAGTACGGTAGTATATTATGAGGGCAAGGATTTCATAAAGGTTTACGCAGGCTTTGCCGATAGTACGAACGATTATTCAGACGGTGAGTTTTTCTGTGATATTGAAGAAGAAATTTCCGTAGACGGCAGGGACGGTATCGTATTAAACGGTACTTTCGTCCCGGCAGATACAGAAAAGCTGCTTCTGACACATCGTAATAATAAAGATTCCGTGGAGCTTATTGCGGAGGAGATAATACCGGAAGATTGCTTTATGGTATGTTTCGAGAAATATTCTGAGTATGCGCCTGATTATGACCTGAAAGCTGTTTCTGAAAAGCTGCCGAATCTCCGGGAACTGTATCTGTACAGTGTAAAGGTCACAAATACAGAATGTATTGCAGAAATGCAGGGTCTGGAAACTCTTTGTTATAACGCAAGTGTTTCTTCAAGTGACGGACATTACAGCGCAGCTGTTGATGCTCCATTCAAAGACCTGCCGAAGCTTAAAAATCTGTGGCTGGACGGAGATTATACCGATTATTCTTTTCTGAACGATATGCCCGGTCTTGAAAGCGTTTTTATTTCACTGAAATGGATGAGCGGTGCAGTTGTTCCCTACGACAGCATTTCTGACTGTTCTGTTATAACAGGATTGGAGATCGAGGTATATAATGACCTGACCGGTCTGGAAAAGCTTACGAACCTGCAGCACCTCCATCTGACAAACGGGTGGGGACGCGTCAATGACACCATGGATATTCTGGACCTTTCTGTAGTAAAAGAACTGAAAAATCTTACCTGTCTTGAAATAAGTGCCAGCGGCTATGACATAGGAGAGCTGTCTGACTTGATAGGGAATCCTTCAAAGCTTGAAAAGCTGAAGCTTACAGCAGTGAAGACAACTAAGGACTGGTCGTTTCTGTCTCAGCTTACCTCCCTTAAAACCCTTGATCTTTTAGATGTCCGTAATATTTCCAGCAAGGATATTGATCAAATACCATCGCTGGAAAACCTGAAATGGCTTTGATACTGATGTCCGATCTATGACAAAATACCGGATATGAAAAATAATGGGAAGTGGTCAAAATGAAGAAATTTTATGGTGCAGTCTTAGCGGCGGTGACCGTTTCGGTGATGGTCTCCTGCTCTGCCGGGGAGACGACAGGACAGGCGGAAAATAGTTCCGGGGATATGGTGACAGAAAGTATTTCCGGGGAGGTGTCGTCGTCCGCACCGGAGGAGTCAGACGAGGGGAATGGCATAATGTTAAACGGAATTTTCGTCCCCCCAGATACGGAAAAGCTGTTCCTGACGCATGATGATATGTCTATGCTGGAATACAGAGCGGGAGAATTTATGCCTCCGGAGGACTGCATTATAATATGCGAAGAAACCACAGTCCGCCTTGATGATGTGCCCGGATATGACATTAAAGCTATTGCTGAAAAGCTTCCGGATCTCCGTGAGTTATATTTTCGTCATGCAAAGGTTGAGAATACGGAATATATTTCAGAAATGAAAGGGCTGGAATCCCTTTGTTATGACGCCTTCGTTCCGGGAGATGAATTTTATGAGGCGGCGGTGGATACCCCCTTTAAAGACCTGCCAAAGCTTAAGGATCTGTGGATTTTCGGGGATTACGCCGACTATACCTTTCTGAACGATATGCCTGGTCTGGAAAATGTATTTGTATCAATAGATATGTGGAGGAATAGTGAGAACTGTCCCTACGACAGTGTTTTTGACTGTCCTGTTGTGACGGGATTTGAGATCGAGATATACAACGACCTGACCGGTCTGGAAAAGCTTGCGAATTTGAAGCATCTTCATCTGGTAAACAGTCAGGGACGTTCCGGAAATGGCAAAGAACCTGTTGATCTGTCCGTATTAGGTGAGCTTAAAGAGCTTACCTGTCTTAATATCGTAAGCAGAGACTACGAGCTGAAAAATATCTCCGTTATAGGAGAGCTTCCAAGGCTTGAAAATCTGGATCTTTCATATGTAACAACCGTCGATGACTGGTCTTTCCTGCCGCAGCTTACCTCTCTTAAAAGGCTGCGTGTCCATGATGTCAAAAACATTTTCAGCGTTATAGATGAAATGACCTGGCTTGATGAAGATAACATAATATATTAATGGGAGGGTCTTATGAAAAGGGTATTGAATTTTATTTGCGCTACGGCGGTTCTGTCGGTGCTGCTTCTGTCCTCATGTGCGGATAAAGAGGCTCAGGACGAAAACAATTCCGGAGATACGTCAACAGAAAGTGTTTCTGAGGATATAACGACTGTTTCCGACGCGCCGGCGGCAGCATCAGAGGAAACCGTGGAGGATATTTCCGACAAAACAACAGCTTCGGCAGAGGAAAAACCGGAAGATACTTACGGAGAAACAATATCGTCAGCGGAGGAAGTCCCGGAAGATACTGACACGGAAACAACGGTGTTAGAAGAAGTCGCTTTTTATACGGACGTGTCCGAAGCTCATAAGGAAAACACAGCGGAGACATCAGAGGAGGTATCGTACAGTAAAGAGGTCTCCATCCTGACCGAGGACAAAACATTAAAGCGTCCAAGCGAGGAATTTCTCAGAGAAGTCCTTGCAGGGGTTTCTAATGAGTTCGGTACGGTAGTATTTTACCTGAGAAGCGACGGCACATATTTTGTCCATGACGGGGAAAGATTTTTCGCTTATACAAATGAAGACAAGAAGATCATCCACGATGACATTGCTGAAAAATTAGACAGGAACTACTACGAGGAAAACAAGGAGCAGTTCAAAGAGCGGGATCATGTATCAACCTATGAGGAGTACATAGAATTGATGGAGAAATTCTACGGCGAGGAATGGATGGAGCTTTACCGGACATATGACCCTGACAATATAGAAAGTATGGTACAATTTATAATATATCCATCAGCTTATAGGTCAGATTTTGCGGCAGGAAGCTCAGACTATTCTAACGAGGAGGTCTTTCTGAAACTGGCAGAGCAGCTTTTTAAGGATACAGACACAATGACCTACTTAATGACAGAGAGGCTTGAAAGCGGGGATAACTTTTACGTCAGGGCATCAGGAGAATATAAGGGCGATAATGTTGTAAAATATCGTTCGGCATTCGGGTATGATCCTTATGACGTGTCAAACGCAATGGATCATGCGAGCAGAAAATATTTTACAATGGACAGCAGCGAGCTTCCGGAAGAATATAAAGATTAAGACAGGATATTCACAAAAAAGCAATATATTCATCTGAAAAATATGGTATAATGAATAGGTAATATCGTTTCCTTGACGATATTACCTGTTTTGACTTTTGCGCGGGTACGTCCCACGCCATAACATAAATAAAAAGGAGAGTAATCATTATGAACAAGTCTTTAAGAAAAGCAATTATTGCAGGTAACTGGAAAATGAACAAGACCCGTCCCGAGGCTAAGGCGCTTCTGGAAGAGATCAAGCCTCTGGTTGCAAACGCAGGAGAGGTAGAGGTCATCGCTTGTGTTCCCTACACAAACCTTGAAACTGCTGTAAACACAGTTGCAGGCTCTAATGTCAAGGTCGGCGCTGAGAACGTTCACTTTGAAAAGAGCGGAGCTTTCACAGGAGAGGTTTCCGCTGATATGCTTACCGAGATCGGCGTGGAGTACGTTGTTATCGGTCACTCCGAGAGACGTCAGTACTTCGGCGAGACAGACGAGACTGTAAACAAGAGAACAAAGGCTGCTCTTGCTGCCGGCTTGAAGCCTATCGTATGCGTTGGCGAGCTTCTCTGGGAGCGTGAGTGCGGCATTACCGACGAGGTAGTAGCACGTCAGATCAAGCTTGACCTCTTTGATATTTCCGCTGAGGACGTTAAGAAGACCGTTATCGCTTACGAGCCTGTATGGGCTATCGGAACAGGCAAGACCGCTACAGCAGATCAGGCTGAGGAGGTTTGCGGCTTTATCCGTGAAACTCTTGCAAAGCTTTACGACAAGGCTACAGCAGACGCTGTTACTATCCAGTACGGAGGCTCAATGAACGCCGGAAACGCTGCGGAGCTTCTTTCCAAGCCCAATGTTGATGGCGGACTTATCGGCGGAGCTTCCCTTAAGGCTGCTGATTTCAACACCATCGTACAGGCTGCCATCAACGGCTAAGCAGGGAAGCCCCTGCGGGCATTTCGTTGATTACTTTGTCGGTAACCTTTGGTTTACGACACGGATATTACGATTAAGTTTATGATACAGAAATTACGATTTAACATTATTTGGAGAAGAAATTATGAAGTCCTCACGTCTTAAAATGGCTCGTAAAGAGGAGCAGCAGCGGGTCAGGGATATATCCCCCAGACAGTGGAAAGCCATCGCCATTACCTGCGGTGTGGTCTTAGGCATTGCACTCATACTTTTTTCCGCAGACCTGTTCCGGGCAAAGCGGAGCAATCTTCCTCCACTGTTTTGTGTTCCCGTTATAGAATACGACAACGGAAGCGTGGATTACTACGGTCTGTTCTACAAGGTCTGGAAGGATTACGACCCGTTTGACGACGAGACCAGATATTATATGGGCTTCTGGTTCATACCCAAAAATATAAATATATGAATTAGAGGATAGAGGTTAGAAATAAGATCTGTTTACTAAATTCTATTCTCTATCCTCTAACCTTCTAAATCTCTAATAAAGGAATGATTTTTAAATGAGCAAAAAACCTCTTGCTTTGATAATCATGGACGGCTTCGGTATCAACAACGACAGCTACGGAAACGCTATTGCTGCCGCTAACAAGCCTAATCTTGACAAGTATTTCAAGGAGTGTCCAAATACTATTATAGGAGCTTCCGGTCTGGACGTTGGTCTTCCCGATGGTCAGATGGGCAACTCCGAGGTGGGACATACCAACATCGGCGCAGGCAGAATAGTTTATCAGATGCTTGTTAAGATCTCAAAGTCCATCAAGGACGGCGACTTCTTTACAAACCCTGCACTGGTTTCCGCTATGGAAAACTGCAAGGCTAAGGGAAGCGCCCTCCACCTTATGGGACTGCTTTCTCCCGGCGGAGTTCACAGCCATTCCGAGCATCTTTACGGTCTCCTTGAAATGGCTAAGAAGAACGGTCTTGACAAGGTATACGTTCACGCTTTCCTTGACGGACGTGACGTTCCTCCTTCCTCTGCTTCCGGATATATGCAGGAGCTTGTTGATGAGATCAAAAAGATCGGCGTCGGTTCTGTGGGAGTCATTTCAGGACGTTTCTACGCTATGGATCGTGACAACGCATGGGATCGGGTTGAAAAGGCATACAGCGCACTGGTATACGGCGAGGGCGTTCAGGAGACCGATCCTGTGGAGGCTATTGAGAACTCCTACAAGAACGGCGTCACCGATGAATTTATGCTTCCTACTGTTGTGGATAAGGACGCTAAGATCAAGGCTGACGACAGCATTATCTTCTTTAACTTCCGTCCCGACAGAGCAAGACAGATCACACGATCCTTTGTGGACGAGGCGTTTGCAGGCTTTGAGAGAAGAAACGGCTTCTTCCCTGTAAAGTTTGTTTGCATGGCTCAGTATGATGCGGAGATGCCTAACGTTTCCGTTGCATTCCCTCCGGAGGCTCTTGTAATGACTATGGGAGAGTACATCAGCAAGCAGGGAATGACACAGCTCCGTATCGCCGAGACACAGAAGTACGCCCATGTTACATTCTTCTTTAACGGCGGTGAGGAGACCACATTTGAGGGCGAGGACAGAATACTTATTGATTCTCCCAAGGTCGCAACCTTCGATATGAAACCGGAAATGAGCGCATACGAGGTTACGGATGCAGTTGAGAAAGCGATCGCTTCCGATAAGTACGATATTATTATCCTTAACTATGCAAACTGCGACATGGTAGGTCATACAGGAATTTTCGATGCTGCAAAGGCTGCTGTTGAAGCAGTTGACGAGTGCGTGGGCAGAACGGTAAACGCCATTCTTGAAAAGGGCGGAGCAGCTATCATCACAGCCGATCATGGAAACGCTGACAAGCTTATGGAACCGGACGGCTCTCCCTTTACTGCACATACAACAAATCCCGTACCTCTTATCATCGTGGGATACGGCGATTGCAAGCTCCGTGAGGACGGTGTTCTGGCGGATATTTGTCCCACAATGCTGAAAATACTCGATCTTCCCCAGCCTGCGGAGATGACAGGAAAGTCCCTTATCGTTTAAAAATCAAAGTCGGGAGGATGATACTCCCTACTTTAATTGAAAAAGTAAACGACACAGAAGCAATTAAGCTTCCGTGTCGTTTTTTTACTCTTTACCGATACAGTATGCAGCGGGAAAGGTAAAGGATCAGTATTAGTTGAAGTCGTTCATTGCGTTTTCGGCAACCCTGTGCAGCTCGCTTTCGGTGAAGATGCTGCTGCTTCTTTTCATTACAGCTCCCTGAACGTAGTCAGGAAGAGATGAAAAATAGGTTTTAGCGGTCTCGCACTCTGCGAGAAGTCTGTCGAGGTTTTCATATTTCTTCATAATTAAAATCATTCCTTTCGTGAGATTATGTTTTGTATTTTATCTGAAAATATTCATACAGCAGCAGAATTGATTTAGGAAAGTAATGTTAATTTTAAAAAATGGGAAGCTGCATAATCGCAGGACTTCCCATTTCATGTTAGTCTATTTCATTGTAATATTGCTCTAATTTCGGACGGGCTGCGACGTAATAGGGCTCGAGCCGCTTATCGAAGTGCTTGCCCATTCCTTCCATAATGATCTGATCCACTTTCTCAAAGGAAAGCTTCTCTTTGTACACACGCTTGCTTACAAGAGCGTCATAGGTATCTGCGATCGCCATTATTCTGGCTTCAAGAGGTATCTGCTCACCCTTTAGCCCCTCCGGATAGCCGGAGCCGTCCCATTTCTCATGGTGGTAGTGTGCAACATTTTCCGCTAAGATATGGAACTCCTTATCATCTGTGCCTGTGAGTATCTCATGTACGATCTTTGCGCCCTCGGCAGCGTGTGTTTTCATTATCTCATATTCTTCATTGGTAAAGTTTCCTGGTTTTCTCAGGATAGCGTCGTCAACAGCGATTTTTCCCAGATCATGCATCGGCGCTGCCTTGATGAGGTTTCGGCAGAACGACTCGCTCAGTTCAAATTCACCGCTGCGCTTCATTTCGTTAAGCAGCATACGCACACACGCGCTTGTCCTTCTGATATGACCGCCCGTGGAATTGTCACGTCTTTCGACCATCACCGCCATACTGAGTATCAGATTATCGTGCATTTCAACGATGTGTGCGGTTTTCTGCTCAACCTCTGCTTTCAGCTCGGTATTGAAGCTGTCAAGCAGGGCGATATACTGCTGATCCTGGGTATCATCCGTTATATACATCTGATAGCCGCGCTTGCGTCTGCCGTCGGAAAGAAAGCTTATATCCACAAGATAGATTTTTTCTCCTTTTTTGTAGAAGACGTTATTGCAGGAGTTATCATTTTTGAAATCCTCCAGCCATTTCAAAAGGGTCGCGGTCAGGGTTTCCGTCCTTATAGGCTTGTCGACGATCATATCATTCAGTTCCGGAAAAAGACCCTTTGCCGTTTCATTGCTTCCCAGATATCTGAGCTTGAAATCGAAGGAAATAAATCCTGTATTGCCGTTCTGCACTACCGTCTCTATTGCCATGCCGGGAAGATTGTATAGTACCAGCTTGCGCTCAATGATAAGATAGACTACCAAAGCCACATCATAGGCTAAAGGGATAAGCTCAGCATTTTGGAAAAAGTCGGATGCCCGAAGCAGTGTTCTTCCTGCCAGATAGCTGATGACCGCCACCACCTCCGGAAGTGCCAGCAGTATTATGAACCGGTTTGATACCTGTTTTTTTATGCATCCGGCAACAACAGCCACCATTCCAAGCAGAAAATAGGTTGCCACCATAACGTAATAGCCTATATGAAGGATCCCATATTCCTTTTCAAGAATAGTGACGCCGTTCTCGCGGATCATAGATACGTTTGTGTAGTAAAGCTCGTTTCTGTCGATTTGCAGGGTAAAGAAGAACACCACTGTTGTGATAACATAGAGCAGAAGTATGATAAATCGGTTCAGATGGATCTCACATAAGCTGAAAACCGCCAGCGATATTAACAGTATAAGATAACAGCCGCTGATATATATAATCTTGTTTGCAAGCAATGCAGCTTCTATACTTTCGCTCTGGCTAAGCAGGAGCTGTGCAAGATTGCTGATGGGTACAAGTACGAAAACCAGCGATATATGAATATCATTATGCTTACGATACAAAAAGACATACACCAGCATCAGGATCACTGACAGCACGAAAGCTGCGGAATAATATGCTGTAACCATTTGCTTCTCCCCCTTGCTTTATGAATTATACCATGCAGAGCAAAAAAAGTCAATAGAGTGTAAATTATAATTTAGCGCATTACCTCTGTACTCTTACTGGGGAAAACCTTTCTGAAGAAAGGTGGTATCTTGTCAAGTCAAGTGCAACAAAAAACATCATCAGGAGAGAGTAAAT
>JAFLUJ010000022.1 GCA_022511485.1 Oscillospiraceae bacterium
CTTTGGAATCCTGACCAGCGCCAGCTGCGCTGGACCAGCTAGACAATTTTGCGCAAGGCGCAAAATTGAAAATTGCATCCTCATCTTACGCCGCTAAATTATGATTTATTATTTAAACTTATAAAAATCATTTTTAACAAATGCAATAGAAAACTCTGTAAATTCACCTTTGACAGAATCGACGGAAATATCGTGTCCCAATCTGCCGCAGAGATTTTTCACGATATATAATCCCATTCCCGTAGAACCTGCGCCAAGTCTGCCGTTTTCTCCGGTAAAGGACTTCTCAAAAATATAGGGGAGGTCATTTTCTGAAATACCTATTCCGTTATCCCTGAACCGGAGGACTGTTCTGTCCGGGAAGTCCTCTGCGGAAATTTTTATCTCTGCCTCACGACCCTCCGGAAAGAATTTCAGACTGTTGGAAAGAAGCTGTCCCAGAATAAATTCAAGCCATTTTCCGTCTGTCAGAACGTTCAGATCAAGTCCCTCCGTACTGAGACTGACGCCCCGCAGAAGAAGATTTTCCCGATTTTTGACTGCCACATTGGAAACAGTCCGTTTAAGAGAGACCTCATTTATCAGATAGTCCTTTTCCGCATTTTCGGAGCGGGCATAGTATAAAACGGTGTCGGTGTAACCGTCTATCCTGCGAAGCTGTTCAAGAGCCTTTCCGCTGAATTCGCTCTTATTATTGTGAGCCATAAGCAGCAGACTTGACACGGGAAGCTTTATCTCATGCACCCACATTTCAATGAACTCCCGGAAATCCGATGCGCTTCTCCGATATTCGGCGGCGTTTTCATACATGGATTTGTCCGCCTGCTGTAAGATCTCACAAAGAAGCTGTCCCTCGTAAAAACGGGGAGATCCAAGCATCTCCGAAATGAGATATTTTTTATCCAGACTGTCAAGCTTATTGAAAATGTCATTGTAAAAGCCTTTTTTTCGGAAGAACTCCCATGTCTCGTTAATAATTATCAGGATCCAGAAGATCACTCCGATAATAACGATAAGCTGTATCTGGACATGAAATGCTCCCATGAAAAGCACCATTACAGCAAATGCGAAAGCGCAGGCTATATATATGAAATATCTGTCCTTAAAGAAATCCGTAAGCTTCATTTTAAAACATACCCCTGTTTCTTTCGTGTTTCAACTGCATCATCATATCCGAAGCCGGAAAGCTTTGAACGAAGTCTGCTGACATTTACCGTCAGGGCGTTGTCGTTGACGTACTCGTCGTTATCCCATAGTGCGGTCATAAGCTCGTCCCGGGTCACGATCTCTCCCTGTCTGTCAAGGAGAAGCTGAAAGATTATCATTTCATTTTTAGTGAGGATAATTTCATCCTCTTCCGATGAAAGAGTTCCCTTGGCAGTGTTGACCTGCAAATCCCGGTATGTCTGGTTGGTATTTGTTTTGGAGGAGCGTTTCAGGACGGCGGATATCCTCAATAACAGTATAGTCGGATTGTATGGCTTTGTGATGTAGTCGTCCGCTCCGTAGCTCATGGAGAGTACCTCGTCTGTTTCGGAAGTCCGGCTTGTTACCATGATGACCGGTGTTTCGGAGGTTTTGCGGATCTCTTTCAGAAGCATTTCTCCGTTGATACGGGGAAGATTTATGTCAAGCAGGATCAGATCGGAACTGGCGGCAAGTATCTTTTCTGCGGCGTTGTCGAAATCTGTAAGAGACTCTGTTTTGTATCCTGCGTTTTCCAGAAGCTGTGAAAGCTCAGTGCGGATAGAAGCGTCGTCCTCGACGATAAATATTTTACTCATTTTTAATGCTCCCTGTATTGAATGTGTAAAAAATAAACCGCCCTTGATATCCAAGGACGGTATGCCTGCGGGGGATTCCCCGCTTGGTGAGCCATTGGGGATTTGAACCCCAGACCCTTTGATTAAAAGTCAAATGCTCTGCCAACTGAGCTAATGGCTCGGTTTGTGTTTGGACACAAATCCACGACACTTAAATATTATACCAAAATTAGCTCAGCTTGTCAAGCAAATATGGAATATTCGTCATTTTGTACATATATGTTGTTTTGACAATATCTCAAATATACAAATTAATGCAAAAGAAGTCTTACAGTAAGGGCGCTGAGAATAAATCCTGTCAGGTCTGCTGTCAGAGATGAGGCTATAGTGTGACGGGTCTTTTTCACCTTTGTTATCCCATAGTAAACGGCAACAGTATAAAACGTGGTCTCGGTGGAGCCTACCATGACGCTTGCTACACGTCCGGGAAAGCTGTCAGGGGAAACGTCGGTAAGTATGGATTCAAACACCGCCAGAGCTCCGCTGCCGGATACGGGACGTATTATTGCAAGCGGGATACATTCGCTTGGAAATCCCAGAAGTTCCGTAATGGGGGATATTGCCGCTGAGATAATGTCCAGTCCTCCGGAGGCTTTGAACATCCCTATGGCTGTCATAAGAGCAATAAGGGCAGGGAGGACTTCAAAAGCGGATCTGAGGTTCTCTTTCGCACCGTCGGTAAACTCTCCGAAAACATCCACCCGTTTTATAAGTCCGACTATCATTATCAGTGCAATGAATACTGGAATTACGTAATCGCTCATTTGCCATTCCTCTTTCTGAAATGTATCCCGTCCAGTGCCGCCGCAGATATAAGTCCTGCCGCAAGAGCACAGGCGGAAGTAATAAGTACGCAGGGGAGTATTTCCATAGGCTCTGCTGATCCGTGCTTTATTCTCATGGAGGCTGCCGTCGTAGGGATAATAGTTATGGAGGCTGTATTCAGCACTACGAACATTATCATGTTTCTGCTTGTGGTGTCCCCGGGACGTTCCTCTTCTTCAAGTCGGCGCATGGCTTCCAGTCCAAGTGGAGTTGCGGCGTTGCCAAGTCCCAGAAGATTTGCGGTGATGTTCATACAGATGGCATGAAAGGCTCTTCCATTGAAGTCCAGTCCCTTGAAAATGTGCTTTAACGCCGGTTTGAAAAGAGCTGCAAGGGAATCCGTTATGTGAGCTTTCTCCGCGATGCGCATAAGTCCTCCCCACATACACATTCCTCCAAGCAGGTAGAGAAACAGGTCTACCGCTTCCACACAGGAGTTCAGTGCTGCCTCGCAGACCTGCTGTATTTGCCCGGTTATCGCTCCGAAAATTACCGAAGCAATCAGCATTATTGAAAAGATCCATTTTATCATAATTATAACCATTCTCCTGTTATGGAAAATGCGTCCTCCTTTCCTTTATTTTCCTGGTAAAAGTACTGAAAATAAAAAAATTGTAGTATAATATTCATAAAATGGTTAATAATGTTAACATATTGTTTTTTGACATTAATATACAAAATATGCTAAAATAATTAATGGAAGGTATGATTATTTATTTATGAGGATACTTTCCGTTAGGGGGTATCCCTGATTTGATAGGGAATCCCACATTCAAAGGGGTATTTTGCATTTAATGAGGAATCCCCCATTCATAGAACTTTTTCAGGAGGAATTCTAATGAAAGCTACTGGTATCACAAGAAAAATCGACGAACTGGGAAGAATCGTTCTTCCTATTGAGCTCAGACGCGGTCTCGGAATCAGCGAAAAGGACGCTCTCGAAATCTATGTTGAAGATGAAAAGATCATTCTTAAGAAATACAAGCAGGCCTGCGCTTTTTGCAACAGCGATGAGAATATTGTTGAGTTCAAGGGTAAGTATGTATGCGCTGACTGCATTACTCAGCTTAAGAAGTAATTGCTTGTCTTTTACATAATATGCCGCTTTGACATTTAATATTACCGGAAAAGTCTTCGGAAAGGCTGAGCCTTTACCATTTCCGCTGCGTGCTGTATCGGCAGAGGTAAAGGAACGACACGGAAGTATACAAGCTTCTGTACCGTTACCAGCTCAAGACTGAGGGCTTTTTCACTTTTTATATTGCTCTCTGCACCAAACGATACAATTGTTTGGTGTGCCGTCTGCGACGGCTGCAAAATTGAAGATTTTGCAGGGCAGTATGAACAACGGCTCTGCGGCAAAGCCGCACACCCGATGAGCTTTGCTCAGCGGGCAATGCAAAACGCTGTACGTTTTGCATCATAGCCTAGTATAGGAGGTTGCGGAATTGGTATTTGTAAAAACGGAAGAGCTTCTTCCCGGAATGTGTATTGCGAGGGATATACATTTTTATGATGCGTCTTCAAAGACTTCGCAGGTGTTGAAAACCGGTCAGAAGCTTACAGATATGCAGATCACTCAGATATCCTCGTCCGGAGTTGACGGAGCTCACATTGATACGATACGAAGTGAGGTGCGTGTAATTTCTTCCATAAATCAGGCGATACGGACAGAAGCTATTTCCAACATTCACAATCTGGCTGATAATTTTATCGACAGCAGTAAGGGCGTCCAGAAAAGTGATGTTGACGCTATCGAAAATACAACTCAGGATCTTATCGGCAGCCTTTCGTCACAAAAGGATATTCTTATAAATATCGCCGATATAAAAATGTACGACGATTACACCTTCCATCACAGTCTGAGCGTTGCAATAATGTCCATAGCAATAGGTATGGAGCTGGGTCTGCCAAATACTATGCTGAACGAGATCGGTCTTGCGGGACTTCTGCACGACATCGGAAAGGTCGCAATACCTATTGAGATCATCAATAAGCCGGGAAGACTTACAAGCGATGAGTTCAATACTGTCAAGATGCACCCTGTTCATGCAGCTAACCATCTGAGAGAGCGCAATCTTGTAAACGACAATGTTTACAATGGCATAGTGGGTCATCATGAAAAGCTGGACGGTTCAGGCTATCCGAACCATCTCAAAGGAGAACAGATACACCCTTATTCGAGAATACTGGCGGTTGCGGACGTTTATGATGCGCTGACATCAAACCGTCCCTATCGTGTCCCAAGCCCTCCTAACGAGGCGATTGAGTTCGTTATGGGAGGTATGGGTACTCATTTCGACGAGAGGGTAATTCACGCATTCCTCAGAAAGGTAGCGCCGTTCCCGGCGGGTTCAAAGGTGAAGCTATCAAACGGAGAGATAGCCTTCGTTATGAAAAATTATCCCGATCAGCCCCTGCGTCCTCTTGTGGTGGTTGAGGGCACAAATACTATGTATGATCTTTCCTGGGATATGAACTGTATGAACATCGTTATTACAGAGCTTCTGGAGGGTCGTGAGGACGGTCAGTCCCTTATCAATATGTAGTTTATAAAATAATTGAACAGCGGTTCAGTAACATTTGTTGTTGCTGGGCTGCTTTTTATTTTAAGGTATTGACAAACGGAAAATACTGTGATATAATGCTAATCAAAGTAATACTGTGGTATATATGACTATACTACTCGCGTAAAGGGTGAAGCTCCGATGAATTTGTCGCAGGACAGCGATAAAATGATATATATACAGCTTGCTGACTGGATCGAGGACGAGATCCTTGCGGGAACTTTCCCTGAGGAAACACAGATCCCGTCGGTAGCTGACCTGTCTGCCAATTTCAAGATAAATCATATGACTGCACTTAAAGGTATTGCTGTTCTTACAGATAATGGTATTATATACAAAAAGCGGGGAGTTGGAATGTTTGTGTCCGAGGGGGCTGTGAAAAAGCTCCGAGCCAGACGCCGCAGAGAATTTTGCGGAAGATACCTTAAAACAGCTGCTGATGAGGCAAAGAAGCTGGGAATAGAATTTGACGAGCTTGTTGAAATGATGAAAGGGGAGTACGACAATGAGTGAGCTGCTTGTGGCAAATATTAAAAAGAGGTATGGAAAGAAGACAATTCTTGATGGTGTGACCGCGAAATTTGAACAGGGACACAGCTATGGACTTCTTGGAAGAAACGGAGCAGGGAAATCCACGCTGATAAACATTATCATGCAAAGATGCAAAAGGGATGACGGTGCGATCACTCTTGACGGTCAGATCATGGACAACAACGACAGACTTATGTCAAGGCTGTTCTGTATGAATGACAGCACGTTGTATCCCTCTAATTTCCGTGTAAATACAATTTTTTCAATAACAAACTCCATGTATGAAAATTTCGATATTGACTATGCGAAGAATTTAGCGGATATGTTCGGACTTGATCTGAAAAAGCGTCTGAAACAGCTTTCCACTGGTTACAACACAATTTATAAAGTTATCCTTGCACTTTCCTCAAATGCGGACTTCGTTTTCCTTGACGAGCCTGTGCTGGGTATTGACGTCAATCAGCGTGAGCTTTTCTATAAGACCCTTGCGCGGAAAATGTCAGAGGAGAGATCCTGCTTTATAATTTCCACTCATATTATTGAGGAGATCCAGAATCTTATAGACAGGACGCTTATCCTCCATGATGGGAAGATCTTTTTAGAGGGAGATACCGAGGCTCTTATGAGTAACTATGCGGCGGTGTCCGGTAAAGCTGACGCGGTGGATGAATTTACGTCAGGAAGAAAAGTGATCTGCACAGAAACAATGGGAGCATTTAAAAAGGCTGTATTTGAAGCGGAGAATTTTACGGAAAACGATATTCCTTCACAGCTTACTCTTGACACAGTGAATTTACAGCAGCTTTTCTATTACCTGACAGGGGGAGCTCCTGAAGAAAAATAAATTTCCTATCAAGGGGGAAAGTATAACATGAACAGTAAACGGCTTATTGGTACAGAAAAAATATTTTTATATTCATGTGGTGAGATAATTGGTATTGCTGCAATTGTATGGTTGATTATAAATAGCATGTTTTCATTGTATTTTGCAATTAACAATGCAGGTTATCTGGGAAATTATACAGTTGCTACAGCCGATGTTATCACACCCTGGCTGCTTATGGTGACGTCTATGTTCATATATTATCGTTATTGGAAAATATGCAATGCAAATAATGTTAGCGGAATAAAGCAGGCGCTTGTATTTCCTTTCATGTCGGTGTTTATTTCTATAGCGTTTGCTGCCGGAGATATGCTGTTTACAAAGCTTATCATGCAGACATTTTACGGTGGTATTGTGTGTACTCGTTTTGAATATGAAAGTTCTTATTTTTTAGGAATCATACATAAATATATAATTTCTCTTGAAAGTGAACCTGAAATATATTCACCATATACGATACAAAATTTGCTGCTTATTTTTGCGATCATGACAATATATTATTATTGTTGTTTTATTGCAGGATGTTACATCATGCAATGTTTCAGATATGTTAGAAAGATGTCGTTTTTATATTATGCTTTAACATTTACACTTTTGATCCTTTTAATTTATGCCCTTTCTAAAGTAGGAGAAATGTTTGGGTATATAACAGATATGTATTATTATTTAAAACGCGTTTTGTTATTAGCGTTATTTACAGATATGTCTTTAAATCCGATTACATTTTTATTTATAGCTCCATATATAGCAAAAGGCGAAATATCTGATTTATATATTTATTTTATCATACTTTTAATATTTATTTTTATAGTAATTTTATTTATTGCATTACTAAGTAAATGTCAATTTCCAATGAAACGGCATATAAAAAAAGCTCTTGAAAATTATGAAGCTGAATATAACATAAAGAATGGAGATAATGAAAATGAATGACAGATTGAAAAACACTATTTTGTACTCTTTCCTTATGGCAAGAAAAGTTATTGTAATTCTGATGTTGTCAGAGTTTGCTGTGGTTGCTATACTTGCACAAAAATTGTTTTTAAGGGGTATTTACAAGTTGGATTTTGCAATAGGCGCTGATTTTATTCCTATGATATTTTTATTGCTTTCGGGAATGTCCTTTTTTGACAGACACAATGCTTTCTGTGTGGCAAATGCAGTATCAAAGCGAAACAGATTTATATCAGTCGGTGTTGTTTCTGTGGTGATATGCTTGATGGTATCAGTTATTAACCGTATTGTGTGGGCGTTTATTTCTGAATCCTGGATCTCATTGGGAGAACTTGTCAGGACGGTCTCTCATATGCGGATGATTTCCGGAGGAAACATTCCTTTTGACATAATAGAAATGTTATTCTTTTGGGAAGCGGTATTTTCCATCGGTTATTTTCTGGGTGGATTCCGTTATTCCAGAAGCGGAGCTGCGGTTATTATAACATTGATAATTTCAGCTGTTGTTATGTTCGGAAGTGTTTTTCTTTACGGTATAATAAATTTTACCCCGGCAATGGTGATAATGTATATTCCTGCGCTTATGCAGAGAAGTGTAACTACGTCTGTAATTTTTGATATAATTATTGCGGTAGTTCTGTTATGGTTCTCTGTCAGACTTTCAGAAGTAACGATTGAAAGACAAAGGGGGAGATGATGTGAAAAAATATATATTTATACATCTGTGTATGTGTGTTGCTGCAATAATGATGTTTACCAGTTGTTATGGTGAGGGTCTAATGATTGATGATATTCTTGATTATTCAGATTGGTATCATGATATAAAAAATTATTCCGATATATTTGAATTAAGTCATAACCAATATAAGAAAATTGACCTTGCTCATAAAGAAGCATTTAATTCCGCCTTTGAGAATATAGAAATATTCGGAGCTAAGCTTTGCTTGCCTGTTAAGGTTTCTGAGCTTCCTGATAATTTTGAATTATATTATTATTACAAGAAAAATTACGAATATATTCACATATCTAAATGCGAACCAATTGGAAAAAGAATTTCCGGAGGAATTATAATGTATTCTTTAGCGTTATATTATGATAGCAATATAAATAACGATGTCTGGGATATTGATAGAAAGAATTTGGTTATTAGTTATGACATATGTGTTACAAATGTCGCGGTTGTCTGCAAAGAAGGTCAAAGCATTGAAGATGGAATAATAGTTGGAATTGAATACAGAGTATTATCTCAGCAGCCTGTACTGCTTGGAGGAAAAGTTGACATTAGTTCTGATATTGAAGAAATAGAAGAATTAATAAATAAATAAAAAATAAAAGGTTATTATCTAATATAGAAAAGATAGAGATAATAGCCTTTTTGCATAAAGAAGGGAATATATATGGTATTTAGCAGTATTGTATTTCTATATATTTTTCTACC
>JAFLUJ010000023.1 GCA_022511485.1 Oscillospiraceae bacterium
CCTCTGTGAGAATTTCCGGCTCTACAGAACCAAGGCGAACCCGCTCTATACCGTCTATGCCGCATACCGCCTCAACAGCGTCTGTAAGACGTTTTCCAATGTCCACACCGTAAAAGGAGAGGTTTATCCCTACCAGGACGATCTCTTTGTAGCCTGCCTCCGCAAAGCCCTTTGCTTCGGATACTGCGCTTTCAAGGGGCTTGGAGCGGAAGCCTCCACGGGAGTAGGGGATTATACAATAGGTACAGAACATTCCGCAGCCGTCCTGAATTTTAAGAAATGCCCGGGTGTTGTTTTCGTAGCCTTTGTTAGGCATATCCTCAAAGCTCTCGGAGCGATCATACTCATATATACCAAAGATTGGAATTTTGTTCCGGATATGCTCCGAAACAAGCTCCGGCAGAGCGGAGCGATTTTTCGTGCCGGCGATGATGTCCGCTTCCGGGACGCTTTTTGCCTCCTCCGGGAAAGCCTGAGGAAAGCATCCGGTAAGGGCAATGACTGACTGGGGATACTCTCTGCGGAGACGGCGAAGCTCCTTTTTCAGCTTTTTGTCTCCCGTACCGGTGACCGTGCAGGAGTTGACTACGAAAATATCTGCCTCCGATTCAGATACCGAAATATCATATCCGGCGTCCTTAAAAAGCTGCTTCATATTTTCTGTTTCATAAAGATTGACCTTGCAGCCAAAGGTTATAAAGTAAACATTCATAAAAACTCCATATGTTTTGTGCAAAATACAAAATAAAATTTGACAACCGATTTTACAAATTTATACTATTACCAATTATTAAAAAGTTTTAAAAACCCCCTTGACTTAATCGGTAAAAGCTGTTATGCTATATATATGCCGAGAGGTAAATTTATCTATATTTGGAGGGACAAATCATGAACACAACTACAGTAATGTTAGGCACAATCAACGACGTAAAGAACTTTGTTTCTGTTGTTTCACAGTGCGACTATGATGTTGACCTTATTTCTGGAAGATACGCTGTTGATGCGAAGTCTATCATGGGTATATTCAGCCTTGACCTTTCAAAGCCTATCAAGCTCGAAGCCCACACAGACAACGCTGACGAGTTTTTTGCTCAGATCAAGGAATTCATTGTTGACTAAGCTGATGAAATCGATTTTGAAAAAAGTACTTATGTGTGCAAACTGATAACTCCATTTTCCGAAAGGAATCTGGAGTTATCTTTTTGTTAATTATTAATGTCTTCGCAGGACTCGCTCGTCACAGTATTCACATTCAAGGGTATCTCCAGAGCCGCGGAAGCTTTTTGGGATATATTCTTCCTTCTGTGTAATACAATTTTTATTTGTACAGCATACACCTTTGTGAACCTTACCTTTCAGCAGAACGGTAGGGTATTCATTTTTCAGGACAGTGAGAATGAGAGCCATTCTGACGTACATTCCGTATTTTGCCTGTTTGAAATACAATGCTCTGGGGTCGTCGTCGACCTCAATGGCGATCTCGTCAACGCGGGGGAGAGGGTGAAGAACGCAAAGGTCAGGTTTAGCCTTAGACAATTTTGCACGGTCAAGGCAGTAGACGTCCTTCTGCTTTTCGTATTCCTCAGGGGAGGAAAAACGCTCCCTCTGTATTCTTGTCATGTAAAGTACATCCAGACTGCTTATAGCTTCCTCTATGGAATTTACTTCCTTATATTCACAGTTTTCGGCGGTAAGGATGTCCTTTATGTAGAAAGGCAGTCTCAGCTCCGGTGTGGAGATAAGTACGAATTTGTTTCCCCTGCAACAGGAAAGAGCCTTGCAGAGAGAGTGGACAGTCCTGCCGTTTTTAAGGTCTCCGCACAGTCCTATGGTGAGGTCTTCAAGCCTCCCTTTTTCCTTTGACAGGGTAAGCAGGTCGGTCAGCGTCTGGGTAGGGTGGAGGTGTCCGCCGTCTCCTGCGTTAATTATGGGACAGTCGGCTGTAAGGGCAGCAGCCTTTGCAGAGCCTTCCGAGGGATGTCTCATTATCATAATGTCGGCGTAGTTGGATACGATCTTGGTGGTGTCCTTGAGGTTCTCTCCCTTTGCCACAGAGGAGGTAGCAGGATTGTCAAAGCCGATAATAGTACCTCCCAGCTTTAGCATAGCAGCCTGAAAGGACATCTGTGTCCGTGTAGATGGCTCATAAAAAAGGGTCGCCATGATCTTTCCGTCACATTCATGGGCGTATTTTTCGGGAGCATCAGCGATCTCTGCGCCCAGAGAAACCACCTTATTCCACCAGTCCACCGGCATATCGTTCAAGTCGATAAGATTTGTAAATCTTGAAACCATATTTAATCCGCCTTTACATTATATATCGTTTAATTATATCAGATTTTGGGGAAAATTTCAATACCTTGACGAAAAACTTTCGGAAGAATTTTTTATCTGTAACCTTTTCACTATTTGAAGCGTCTATATAGGTGAAAGGAGGAATAACAGCCAATGAACGATGATGAAATTGTGCGCGCTCTGAAAAACGGCAGGGAAGATGGTCTGGAAGCACTTATAGACAAGTATGCATCTTACGTTGGGACGATAATCAGACGGATAATTTTGCCGTCTATGTCGGAAAACGATGCTGAGGAGCTTGCTTCTGACGTTTTCATTGCGGTCTGGCGAAATCCCAAAAAGCTTACCGGGGATAATCTCAGACCTTACATTGCAGCCGCCGCACGAAACAAGGCTCTGAGCTGTCTCAGGACTGCAAAACAATGGCATCCGATAGAGGAGGAGCTTATTACAGCGGACGGGGACTTTGAAAATGAAGCGGACAGACGTCTGCTTGCGGAGGCTCTTTCCGCCGCTCTGAAAGAAATGGAAGCTCCCGATCGTGAAATTCTTGTGGGGACGTACTATTACTGCCGCAGTCTGAAAGAAACAGCCTTCGAGCTGGGAATCACCGAGGGGGCAGCAAAAACAAGACTTTTCCGGGCTAGAGAGCGTCTGAAAAAAATACTTACAGAAAGAGGTATCGTTTATGAAAATTGATTTTTACGATTTATTTTCCCTGCATACTCCCGAAAATTTTTCAGGGGAGAGAGGAGAAAATTACATGACAGCTGCTGTCAGGAACAAGGTACATGAGAAGCTTTCGGAAAGTACGTCTGCTTCTTCACGAAAGGTACGTCCTAAAAGAAATTTGGGTAAGATCTTTTTTGCGGCAGCAATTGTCGCAGCTTGTATGGGAATAACCGTAGGCGCAGCTTCCGGAAAGCTTGGAGAGTTTTTCAATACCCTATCAAGGAGTGAGATCGCAGACAGTGTACCCGGTAGCGGACTTCCTGCTATTGGCGAGAATCCCGCTGACATGACAGAATACTACAGTCTGCCGGAAACAGTGTTTACTACAGACGGAAATGTATCTGCAGAGCTTCTTGGACTTTACAATGATAGTAATACTGTAATGCTTAGTATAATGATAACTCCCAAAAACGGTGAGAATATTTCAAATATGAAAATGCCATTTTATTTTACACTGAGAAGTTCTGACGGAAGCGAAAAGACCTTGAACCAAAGCGGATTTGCGGGAATAGAAAGCTTTACTGACGCGGACATTGACGGTTCATATTGCCTGACGTTTTATCTGACTGATCCGGACATTGCAGGAAGTACCCTTAAGATACAGTCGGATGGTTTATATACTGTAAATCAGATCAAGGAAGCCCGTAAATTGGTTACAGACGATCAGGCACAGCGGAGAGCGCAGTTTGAAAATGACGAGGATTGGTTTGAGTATAAGAAAAATAATTCCTGGTATTATGGAAATGCACGTGATTATTATGAAGGGCAGCGGCTGGCATTGAAAGAGATCGCTCCCGATGCGGCAGGTTCTGTTTCGGCAGAAATCAAAATTCCCGGAACATCGGCTGAACCGATAGAGGCTGACGCATACGGCGTAACCATGCGGCTTGACAGCTTGTCTATGTATGTATCTAAAATACCGGATGAGCTTTCCGGAGACAGGCACGCAGGCGATGCCTACACGGTCTATCTTAAAGACGGCAGTGTTATTTCAGATGAATTTTTCATGTTTGATGATGTTGTTCTTACCAACAGTGGCTATAATTTTGACGGAACATCATACAGCCAATACGCGTATATGCGTGGTACGGAAACAGGCAGTATAAGGTGCTTTGACCGTCCGATAGCAGCGGATGAGGTTGAAAAGGTCGTAATGTATATTTTGAATTATGATCAGGATTACAACGAGCAAATAAATGAATATCTGCTTTACAGCGCAGAATAGCAGAAAAGGCATTACCGAGGATAAAAGATCGGTAATGCCTGATTTTTTATTTAGTCCGGATCCTTTGCCTTAAAGAACGCTCCCACAAGCTTGGGACCTGCGTTTGCGGCGATAACTCCTCCGATTCGAAATGACATTTCGGGAGGGTATCCAAGCTTTTTGGTAAGCTCCTTTGCAAGCTCTCTTTCAAGCTCCTCCGAATATCCGTAAACAAGACAATATGGAGTCTGGGGAATTATCCTGTCGGCGGTGATATCCACTACCTTTGGAATGATAGCCTTGTCTCCTCTGACCTTTGCATCGGTGGAGGAGATGCCTTTTTTGATCTTTATAACGGGGCGAAGTCCCATAAGCTCTCCTACAAAGGCAGCGGCAGTACTTACACGTCCGGAACGCTTTACAAATTCAAGGGTGTAGCAGCCGAAATGGACTTCCGCACAGGAAAGCCAGTCCTGCATATAGGCGATAGCGTCTTCTGCGGAAGCTCCGTGCTGTATCTTTTCTGCCGCCTGGAGCAGGGGATAACCGTAAACTCCGGTATAGTTTCCCGAATCTATAACATGGATCTTGTATTTATCCTTTGCATCAGGATTGTTTTCATAGAACATATCTATCGCCATTACTGCATTGTTATAGGTAGCAGAGCCAAGGGAAGCTATGGCAACATAAATAAGGTCGGTATAATCCTGCTCATAATATTCCTTATAAAGCTCTTCAAACTCATATGCTGTGATCTGAGCGTGAGTAGGGAAGTCCTTTGAATTTATTATCATGTCGTAGTATTCCACATAATCATAATCACGGTCGTAAAATGACTTATCTCCAAGGGTAATGGGGAAACGGAGTATCCTTATGTCGTATTTCGCCTCCAGATCCTTTGGAATATCGGACGCTGAGTCGGTCATAAGCTTGATCTTGCTCATTGTTGTTCAATCCTTTCAAATATAATTATTTTGTTATTCCCAGGTGTATTTTGTAAGCTGTCCTTCAGCTGCAAGCTCCGGAAAGTCCCACTGTCTTAACACTTCATAGACAGCTATTGCCACAGAATTTGAAAGATTAAGGCTTCTTAATCTGGGACGCATTGGTATTCTCAGGCAGGTGTCGGGATTTTTTACAAGCAGCGATTCGGGAAGTCCCGCATCCTCCCTGCCGAACAGAAGGTAGCTGTTGTCCGGGAAGGAAATATCGCTGTATGTATTTTTTCCTTTGGTGGTAAAGTAATAGAAGCTTCCGCTGTTTCGGGAGAAGAAATCCGCCAAGCCATCGTAATAGGTTATGTCCAGCTCATTCCAGTAATCCAGTCCCGCCCGTTTCAGATTTTTGTCCGTGACCTCAAAGCCCAGGGGTCTTACAAGATGGAGCTTTGCTCCGGTCACAGCGCAGGTTCGGGAAATATTACCGGTATTCTGAGGAATCTGGGGTTCTACAAGTACAATATTGAGGTTAATTTTTATCTCCTCCGTTACATCTGCTCATAGTCGCATAGGGTGGGATTGGTGATAAGGAAATCAAGACAGTTTTCCAGCATGATACCATCCCGTACTTCGGTGGAATAGCTGTAAGTAGTCTTTATGGCGATCTCCAGAAATGCAGTTGCCCGGTTCATGGCAATAGGAAGACTGTCTCCCCTGAGTATCGAGCCGGTAAGTACGGAGGCGAAAACATCTCCTGTTCCCGGATAATGGACGTTTATAAGGTTGTAGGGGATACGCCAGAACTTGCTGTGTTCACGGTCATATCCAACGTTGTAAGCCTTGCCGTCGGAAAAAACGCTCGTTATAACAACGATCTTGGGACCCAACTCCGAAAGCCTTACCAGATAGCTTTTTATCTGCTGCATGGATATGTCCGGCTGGAGCGGATTTTCTTTAAGAAGCATGGCAGCCTCGGTAATATTGGGAGTGATAATATCCGCAATGGCTGCAAGCTCTCCCATTCTTGAACGAAGCTCGGGAGTACAGGTCTTGTACGGCTTGCCGTTGTCCGCCATAACGGGATCTACAACTTTCAGGGAGTCCTTATAATATTCAAAAAATTCAAGACAGTGGTCTATTTGTTCTGTTGATGCGAGAAATCCGCTGTATACGCAGTCGAATTTGTATTCCAGCCGTTTGTAGTGCTCCAGAGCAGAGGGAATGTAATCGGTCAGATCTCTGAGGACTACATCTCCGAAGCCTCCGGTATGGGTTGAAAGGATAGCCGTCGGTATAGGACAGACCTGTATTCCCTGAGCGGACATTGTTGGAAGAATAACAGAAAGTGAGCAGCGTCCTACGCCGGAAAGGTCATGTATAGCAGCTACTTTTGCGGATCGGCAGTACATATTGCATTATCCTTTCTGGTTGGTTCTATCTGATGATCGCGTATGCAAGGTAACCGGCATAAATTGCAGCAAGAACAGCTCCCTCAATTCTGTTTACCTGCTTGTTGGTTGCACAGAAAATATATGTGAGGACCGATACTCCAATGAGAATGAGCAGGTCTGTAAGGGACTGGGAGTTTATATTCATGGGACTTATTATCGCAGAGGCAGGAAGTACGAAAAGAATATTGAAAACATTAGAGCCTACAACATTTCCTATGGCAATATCGCTTTCACCCTTTCTGGCTGCCACAATGCTTGTAACAAGCTCAGGCAGGGAAGTTCCTACAGCGACAATTGTAAGTCCTACAAGGGTTTCGCTCATTCCGAAGCCAAGAGCGATCTTTTCAGCGTTGTCAACTACAAGCTGACCGCCTATTACGATTCCTGCAAGACCTCCGATTGTGAGAAGGATACTCAGTCCAATACCGTATTTAGGTTTTTCATCATCTTCCGAAGCGGCTTCCATGTTTTCCTTTCTGGAACGGAGAGCCGATGAAATAACATAGTAAAGGAATATTCCAAGAAACATGAGCATGATTACTGCATCATTCCTTGAAATAACGTCCGATGAGCCATTTCCGAAAAATACGTCATATGACATTACAGCAAGGGCTGCTGTGGCAAGAAGCATGAAAGGATAATCCTTTGTAATTATCTGTTTCTGTATAGCAATAGGCTTTATTATTGCACTTATTCCTACAACCATGAGCAGGTTGAACATATTTGAACCGATGACGTTTCCCACGGCAATATCGTTTGAACCGTTTATTCCAGCTATAATGCTGACTGCCGCCTCTGGGGCGCTTGTTCCGAAAGCTACAATAGTTAACCCTATAATAATAGAGGGTATTTTCAGAAATTTTGCGATGCTGGAGCTTCCGTCAACAAATACGTCAGCTCCCTTAACGAGGAGAACAAAGCCCACAATGAGTAAAACGAATGCCAATACCATGATTTAAGACTTCCTTTTAGATTTCAGATAATACTAAATTATATAGTATCACATAATATTTCCAATGTCAATCACATATAAACAAGTTTAAAAAATTCTCTTGAAATTATTGAGAAAGTGTGCTAAAATAAAGATAATTAATTATTGATCAGGAAAGGACTTTTTTATGTCTAAAAATAAAAAAATAAAAAAGCGAAAGGTTATGACCGAAGCCGCAAGACGTAAAAGAAGAATCGCTATTGCAAGAATAAGAGCCTTTTTGATCGTGCTTATTATAGTTGGCGGAGTTGTTGGAGTAGTCAAGCTGAATAAATCCATAGAAGTGCCTCTTAGCGTAAACGCTGAGAATTATTATCAGATCGAGGAAAGCAGTACGGACGACGAATGGATGGAAGATGTTGACGAAGCTTTCGCTGATACGACTATGGAGCTTTCCAAATATATGGTAGCAAGACCCAAGCTAAGAGAGGAATATCCCATTGATATGAATATTCTCTCCAAGTACGCTATTGTGTACGATGTCCAGGAGGACGAGGTGCTGTACGCCAAAAACGCCGAGGAAAAATGCTATCCCGCCAGTACTACGAAGATCCTTACTGCTTCTGTCGTTCTTGATAATGCTCCGGAGGATTTCATCTTTACGGCAGGGGACGAGCTGGATTTTGTCAATCCCGAATCAAGTCTCGCTTTTGTAGAAAAAGGACATATGCTTGATCTGGAAACTACTATAGACGCTCTTATGCTTCCTTCGGGAAACGATGCTTCCTATATGGCAGCTGCAAATATAGGAAGATACATACTTGGAGATGAAGATGCTTCTCCGGAAGGTTCTGTAAAGGCCTTTATGGATGAAATGAACAGAGTGGCTGTGTTTATCGGAGCAGAGAATACACATTTTACCGCTCCTGATGGTTTCCACGATGACGACCACTATACAACGGTCATGGATATGCTTAAATTCACTCTTTATGCAAGGACAAAGCCGATGATACTGAAATCCGTCGCCAAGCCTGAAAGGGAAACAACTTTTGAGACTGGTGAGGACGTATACTGGGTCAATTCCAACAAGCTAATTCAGGAAGACAGTGACTATTACTATTTATATGCAAACGGATTTAAAACCGGAATGACCGATCAGTCCGGATACTGTGTTGTTGCTACAGCAAAGAGGTTTGACCATGATATAATATGTATTGTTTTCGGTGCGGAGGATTCCAGTACACGCTGGAATGAGACTATTGCATTGTTGGATGCTGCATTTGTACAGGTCAAAAACAGGGGGTAATGCCCAAAATATGAGATTTTGGAGCTTCGAGTTTTGTGCTTTTCAGACTGCCGTCTGAAATTTTGCTGCGCAAAACCGCACA
>JAFLUJ010000024.1:0-3731 GCA_022511485.1 Oscillospiraceae bacterium
CCCGCCACCCTGCGGCTCGGGTATTGTATCCGGAATTTTGAATTTCGGTATATGAACATTATATTTGAACTCGTTCATAACATGAGTTTCAAAGGCAGCCTCGCTTAAAAAGGCTTCAATATTTTTATATCCTGTAGGCGTATAGATCAATATATCAAATCCCAGCAGACCGCAAAGTACAAGCTGTATGCACTCCACCTTGCTGAAAGTATCCTCTATAACGTCAATAACGATAAGCTTGGGAATATCCTTTGTGAAATCATACTTTTGCAGCAGCTTCAATATTTCCCGGTCAAGATTTGTTCCCACATACAATATCATAGGAAGCATCTCATTAGGGTCAAGCTTCAAAAAGCCGCTGTCCGCTGCCTCCTGCATTTTACCAAAAATAAGAAGCTGTAAGCTGTCAGAAAGAAATCCATATCGGTTGTGGGGAGAGCTTTTTAACTTATCTATAAGAATTTTTCCTCCGTCACAATACTGCTTATAAACGTCAAGATATGAATCCACATATTTTTTATAGCTTGGAGATTTATATATTATCCTTGTATTAGGAGAAAGCTTCCATTTTATGCTGTCCCAATATGCATTGAGATTTCCGTCCTTTACGCCGCTTATCTTAGCGAAGATATTGGGCACCGTCACACTTGTTTCCTGCACAGCAAATCCCGTTCTGTATTTGGAGGGTTGATGCCAGAGGACATCTATCTCATCATAGGTAGTTTTCAGCGTTACCGACTGCATATCCGAAAACTGAAAGTCCCGGAAAATAGTATCATTACTGTACAGAATATTATTAAGCTCTCTTGAAGCGTTATATGCAACTGTAGCAAGCTTTGCCTTTACAGGCTTATCGGGATATGGAGCTACCTGAACTGAACGTTCCAGCTCAAAGATCTGCATACGTCCTTCAAGATTATTTCTTTTAAGGGATGTGAGCA
The DNA here is from genome assembly GCA_022511485.1 of Oscillospiraceae bacterium. Taxonomy (GTDB): domain Bacteria; phylum Bacillota; class Clostridia; order Oscillospirales; family Ruminococcaceae; genus RGIG8773. The sequence goes on from JAFLUJ010000024.1 coordinate 942, forward strand.
TTGAGAGATTTCCGCAGATATATACCACGTCAAAGCCTATCCTTGACATAAAATGCAGAAATTGTATCGCACCGGGAGCGATATTTCCGTAATACATAAGCACCGGGATCTCCGCATGGTTTGCACGGTATGAGTCCGATCTTGTGCAGCGGTCAAGCCAGACTATAAGATCCTGAGCCATTTGAAGCATGGCATCTCCCTTTAAACTGCCGACCAAAAGCGGCAGAGCCTCTCTTGCAAGCTTTGTACGTATCTCGTCCCCCTCAATGTTCACCATATTACAAAGAGAGTTCAGCATGGACTGGTCATCTGATCTGTCTATCCCGTCAAAGGCTGCAAGTTCCTCTTCCGACGGAGACTTTAACTCATATTCGATATAAATAAGCAGCTTGGGAGACTTTATAAGATTTTCTCGCATTTCATAAAGCATATTTTTATACTGTGCCTGACGGTCATCGTCAGATGGTTCTCCCAAAAGTGCGGTGAAGTAAACGGGTATAAGCTCCTTTTCGGTGAAATGCCCTCCCCTTGAAGAAAGTCTCTCTGAGTGAGTTTCAAATATATCCTTTGACAGCGTGTCTGCTGATGTAGTAATATTCTGAACAAGCTTTTTATTTTCAGTTGAAAAACCCTCAAAGATCATAAGAAAAGCGCCTTTCATGTAGTATACTTTTATTATACTATACATCATATACTATGTCAATACAATTTAGAAAATTTTATGTCTGGATGGATTCCGGTTATTTCACCATATCAAGAAATTCCTGCTCACTGAGTATTGTTATTCCCAAGTCCTGAGCTTTGGTAAGCTTGCTTCCGGCTTCCTCTCCTGCCACTACGTAGCTGGTCTTTTTTGATACCGATCCTGCTGCTTTGCCTCCCAGACGGACAATGATCTCCTTTGCTTCGTCCCTTGTCATGGTGGAAAGAGTTCCCGTCAGGACAAAGGTCTTACCCTCAAAGCGATTGTCTCCGCTGTCCTGCTTTTCGTACTCCATTTTCACACCGAGACTTTTAAGCTCAGCCACAACATCCGCGAAATGCTTGTCCTGAAATGCGGATACAACGCTTTCTGCCATAATATCACCGAAACCGTCTATAGCGGCAATCTCCTCGGAGGTGGCTTCCATTATCGCCTCAATGCTTCCGAAACGGTTACAGAGAAGCTTCGCACCGTTCTGACCGATATTCCGTATACCAAGAGCGATAATTACCCGTTCAAGGGAATTTTCCTTAGACGCTTCAATGGCATTTATAAGATTTTCAGCGGATTTCTTTCCGAAACGCTCCAAAGCTTCAAGCTGTTCAGCTTTAAGACGATACAGGTCAGCAACTCCGGAAATCAGCTTATTATCAAGCAGAGCGGTAACAACAGCCTCCCCAAGACCGTCAATGTTCATTGCTCCCTTGCTTGCAAAGTGAATAATGTTCCTTCTGAGCTGTGCGGGACAATCCACATTAGTACAACGTACTACAGCTTCATCAGCATATTTAACTGCCTTATGTCCGCAGACAGGACAATACTCCGGAAGCTTGTATGGAGCGGAATTTTCCTCATGGGAAACCGATTTCAGCACTTCGGGGATTATATCCCCGGCTTTTCTGACTACTATCATATCGCCGATACGAATGTCCTTTTCAGTGATAAACTCCTGATTATGGAGGACTGCTCTGCTTACGCTTGTTCCTGCCAAAAGGACAGGCTCAAAGATAGCAACGGGAGTTATAGCTCCGGTTCTTCCCACGTTTACCTCAATGTCAAGGAGCTTAGTCTCCTTTTCCTCCGGGGGAAATTTATATGCAACCGCCCATCTTGGAACTTTAGAGGTTGCTCCCATTCTTTCGCGGAGAGCAAAATCGTCTATTTTTATTACTACGCCGTCTATATCAAAGGAGTAAGAGCTTCTCATTTCTCCTATATGTTCAATTTGCGACTTAATCTCGTCATAGCTTTTCACCTGTGTATATTCATAAATAACCTTGAATCCAAGGTCTTTCAGATAATCCAGGGACTGTTTGTGGGAGGTGATCTCCGCACCTTCTATCTGCTGGATATTGAAAACGAAAATATCCAGTCCCCTTTCAGCGGCGATCTTAGGATTTTTCTGTCTCAGCGAACCGGCGGCCGCATTTCTTGGATTTTTAAAGGGGATCTCGTCGTTATCCTCCTGCTTTTCCACAAGCTTTAAAAAGGTTTCCCGAGGCATATAGACCTCTCCACGAACCTCCAGAAAGGCAGGGGCATTTTTCAATTTAAGTGGTATCGACTTTATAGTTTTTAGATTGGCGGTAACATCCTCGCCGATGAAGCCGTCCCCTCTTGTAGAGCCCCGTACAAGCTCTCCGTTTTCGTATTCCAGCGACACGGAAAGTCCGTCGATTTTAGGCTCTACAACATATACGGGATTTACGGAAGCTTCCTGACAGCGCAGAGTAAACGATTCTACCTGGTCAAAGGAAAAGACGTCCTGGAGGCTTCCCATCTGAACTCTGTGTTCCACCTTTTCAAACAGGTTAAGAGCCTCCCCTCCCACACGTTGTGTTGGAGAATTTTTGTCCGCAAGCTCCGGATATTTTTCCTCCAGACCTTTCAGCTCCTGCATAAGCATATCATAGGTGTAGTCGTCAACAGTGGGGTTGTCCATAACATAGTAGTTATAGTTATGCTGTTCAATTTCGCTTCTGAGACTTTTTACTCTGTCGATGATCTTTTTATCCATCTTTATAACCTTTCCTTTGACATAATTTTTCATATACAAATAAACGGGCAACTTTTATATTGCCCGTTTG
>JAFLUJ010000024.1:3741-8897 GCA_022511485.1 Oscillospiraceae bacterium
CTGCTTCGGGCCAATCATCACCCTCACATCTGCATATAAAATCATAATAAATTTCAGAATCAAAAGGATCAACGGGAAGCTCAACGCCATTTTTTACAAGTCGTAATCCATCGTCATCGCACATATTATCTTCCAGCATTGCAAGAAAATCATGAATTGCCTCCTGACGATTATCATCCAGCATCTGTGCAAGGAGTTCAAGCTGTTCATCATTCAGTATATCCAGAAAAACATTATATTTTGAATCGGGACAACCATCACTCATGCGTTCCTTGTTACGCAGACGGCGTGCATTGATACATCCTCCATACTCTCTTCCAAGCAGACCTACGCACCTGTCAACAAACTCTTTATAAAAACTTAATCCATCCATTATAGACAACCTCATTTTTTCAGAGTTATTGCATACTTGACCTTTTCGGCAATATTTTCTGCGGACAGACCAAATTCCTTAAGAAGATCTACAGCAGGTCCTGAATGTCCGAAAACATCGTTTACACCAACCTTTACAACAGGTACAGGACAGCACTCCGTTACGGCTTCTGCAACCGCAGAGCCAAGTCCGCCAATAACGCTGTGCTCCTCTGCGGTAACGATAACTCCTGTTTCCTTAGCCGCCTTGCAGATAATGTCCTTGTCAAGAGGCTTGATAGTATGGATATTTATAACCCTTACCGAAATGCCCTCTGCTTCAAGCTTTTCAGCAGCCATACGAGCTTCGTTTACCATAAGACCTGTTGCAACGATAGTCGCATCCTTACCGTCTTTGAGCTCTATTCCCTTTCCCACTTCAAATTTGTAGGTATCCTTATCATTGAAAACGGGCACTGCAAGACGTCCGAAGCGCATATAAACAGGACCGTCAATGTTGAGCGCCGCTTCAACAGCAGCCTTTGCCTCTACATCGTCGGCAGGATTTATGATAGTCATTCCGGGGATAGTTCTCATAAGAGCGATGTCCTCGTTACACTGGTGTGTAGCTCCGTCCTCACCTACGGAAATACCTGCATGAGTAGCTCCGATCTTTACATTTATATGAGGATAGCCAATGGAATTACGGACGATCTCATAAGCCCTGCCTGCCGCAAACATTGCAAAGGAGCTTGCAAAAACCTTTTTGCCTGTTGTTGCAAGACCTGCCGCAACTCCCATCATATTCGCTTCTGCGATACCGCAGTCAATAAATCTTTCGGGACACTTTTTCTTGAAAATACCTGTCTTTGTAGCCGCTGCAAGATCGGCGTCAAGAACCACCAGATCTTCATATTTATCCGCAAGCTCAGCAAGAGCCTCTCCGTAGCTTTCTCTTGTAGCCTTTTTAATTACTTCTGCCATTTTCTTAGCCCTCCAGTTTCTCTAAGCTTGCTTTGAGCTCACTCATAGCCTGTTCATACTGCTCTCCATTCGGAGCAGTACCGTGCCAGCCAACCTGATCTTCCATAAAGGAAACACCTTTACCCTTTGTGCTGGTCTGGATAATAGCAACAGGCTTTCCGCTGATCTTTTCTGCCTCGTCAAAAGCACGTTCAATATCATCAAAATCGTGAGCGTTCATTGTAATAACGTGCCAGCCGAAAGCTTCAAATTTATCGGTAATAGGCATAGGAGAACATACATCGGTAATTTTACCGTCGATCTGGAGACCGTTGTTATCCACGATCGCAACAAGATTGTCAAGCTGATTATGAGCTGCGAACATTGCAGCCTCCCAGACCTGACCTTCCTCGATCTCGCCGTCTCCTAAGATAGCATACACCTTATAAGGAGCGCAGGACAGCTTTCCGCCCAGAGCCATACCGCAGGCAGCGGATATTCCCTGTCCCAGTGAGCCTGTGCTCATATCAACACCGGGAGTTCCCTTCATATCAGGATGTCCCTGGAGCATTGCTCCGATATGACGAAGCTTTTTCAGCTCATCCTCTGAGAAAAATCCTCTCTGAGCAAGAACGGAATAAAGCGCAGGAGCACAGTGTCCTTTTGAAAGAACTACTCTGTCTCTTTCAGGCATTTTAGGATTCTTAGGATCAACGTTCAGCTTTGCGAAATAAAGATATGTCAGAACATCGCTTATTGAAAGCGAACCTCCGGGATGTCCGGATTTTGCATTATAAACGCCCTCTACTACTCCCATTCTGACCTTGCAGGCAGTAATTTCAAGCTTTTTCTTTATGGAAGCGTCCATGTTTAACCATTCCTTTCTATAGTTGAAGTGAAAACCTATTTCACTTTACATAACATTACACAGCATTTTCTCAATATGGTCTATTGCTTCTGCAATGAATCCCTCGTTGCAGTCGGCGGAAGTAACGTGATCCGCTGCATTTTTAACGATCTCCTGAGCATTACGTGGGGCAAATCCTATGTCAGCATACTCTACCATTTCAAGATCGTTATTATAATCCCCTGCGGCTGCAATTTTAAAGCTTTCCCAACCTTTTATTTTTATAAGCTCTTTCATGGCGATCCCCTTTGCGGTATCCTTTGGCAGACATTCAAAAAGGAAATCCCCTGATGTAACAAAGTTTGCTTTGTCCCAGCCCATTGAAGCCGCATAAGCGACCAATTCGTCCATTCTTTCATGTGCTATGGAATAAAGTACCTTGCACCAGCCCTCAGCAGGGACATCGTCGATCCCCGCTTCTATAAAAGGGATATGGGTCAATTCAAGATGTTTTCTCTCCCAGTCATTAAGACGGACAGCATATATTTTATCGGGAAGATTTACCTCCACTCCCATATCAGGGAAACGCTCCATAAGAGCGATGGTATAATCCTTTGCTGCTTTATCCAAAGAGCAGTTATAAAGAGCAGTCCTGCTTTCAATGTCATAAATAAGAGAGCCATTATTGAGAATCACCGGTGCATTAGGCTTAAGGACATCAAAAAACTGATCAGCAGCCTGAATTATACGTCCGGTGGCAATGGTGAAGATCCCTCCACCCTTTTTGAAACGCTCTATTGCCTCCATATCCTTTTCTAACGGTATCTTGCGGTCAGGAAGAAGCGTTCCGTCCAGATCGCTTATAAAAACAATATTTGAAAAATCGGACATAAACAACATCCTTATTTTATTTTGATAATTTACTTAATACATTTTTGAAATACTCCGGCAGCTCGCTGTCAAATTCATAATACTTACCGTCCGCAGGGTGGATAAATCCTATCTTTTTCGCGTGAAGACACTGTCCCTCACAATATTTGGACGGCTTACCGTATACATCGTCCCCGAAGACCGGGTGTCCGATATACGACATATGGACGCGTATCTGATGCGTCCTGCCGGTAAAAAGCTTTAGCTTGACATGACTGTATCCGTTATATTCCTCCAAAACTGTATATTCTGTCCTTGCCGGCTTAGAATTCTTATCTGTAACACACATTTTTTTGCGGTCAGTATGATGTCTTCCTATGGGAGCGTCAATAACCCCAGTAGGCTCTTTGAACCGTCCGCAGACCACAGCCTGATACTCACGGGTGAATGTGTGATCCTTTATCTGTTCTGCAAGCTTTATATGCGCATTGTCATTTTTGGCTACGATCAGAAGACCGCTTGTATTCTTGTCTATCCGGTGAACGATTCCCGGACGTATCACTCCGTTTATTGAGGAAAGCTGTCCTTTACAGTGAAAAAGCAGAGCGTTCACCAGTGTACCGGTGTAATTTCCTGCCGCAGGATGAACAACCATGCCTTTCGGTTTATTTACAACAAGCAGATGCTCGTCCTGATATACGATGTCAATGGGAATATCTTCCGGGACAGCGTCTAATTCTGTAGGCTCGGGAAGATCAACAACAATAAAATCACCCTCCCTGACCTTGTAGCTTTTCTGCTCAGGCTTGCCGTTTACTGTAACTTTTCCCTCTTTAAGAAGCTTTTGCAGGGCAGAACGTGATATATCACCGTCATTGTCGCATATCCACTTGTCAAGGCGAACGCCTTGACAGTCATCGCCCTGAACTGTATATTCACGCCTGTCCATCTGATTCTTCCTTTACAAACCTTGGTTCAATAAAGAAAAGCCATATTAACATAAATATTGCGCCTAAAACCACGCATATATCAGCAAAATTGAACACTGCAAAGTTAAACAGCTTTACATCAAGATAGTCTACCACATATCCCTGTCTTATCCTGTCGATGAGATTTCCAAGTCCTCCGGATATTACCATTACTGAACTGACAAGGAAAAACGGATGCTTATACTTATATTTTATCGTAAATATAAGCATTCCGATCAGCATGACCGATACAAGGATTATAAGAAACCATTTCTCTCCTCTGAAACTGCTGAAAGCTGCTCCGGTATTTTCGCAATACCTAAGCCCAAGTACTTCAAAGTCACCGAAGCGTATAAAATCCATAGTTTCCACAGGCATAAGATTTCTTACCATCCACAGCTTTATTACCTGATCGGCAGCTACCAGTATTATGCCAAAAATAATGAGAATAATTACCATCAAAATACCAACTTATGTTAAACCAAGGGAACAGATTCCCTTGGCTTAATTAGTTTATTTTATTTCCTTTGCACAGCGTTCACAGAGTGTGGGATGCTCAGCGCAGTCTCCTACCGTTTCTGAATAAGACCAGCAGCGTTCGCATTTTCCTCCGGAAGCCTTCTCAACATCATAAGTCACGCCTTCAAAGCTCTCGCTTCCGAACTCTCCCTTTCCGTCAGCGGAAACCTCCACCGCAGATACGATGAATACTTCCTTCAAAGTATCTCCGTAACCAGTAAATTTATCACAGTGATCTCCTGCATGAATAATGATCTTAGCTTCCAGAGGAGCTCCGATAAACTTATCGCGGCGCTTTACCTCAAGAGCCTTTGTGACATCGGAACGAAGCTTATAGATAGTATCCCACTTCTCGGTAAAGCTTTCATCTACAGAAACATCAACCTTTTCAGGCATCTGATTCATAAAGATACTTCTCTGATCGTCCTCAGCTGTATGAGGAATATACTTCCAGATCTCCTCTGCTGTAAAGCAAAGTATAGGAGCAAGAAGTCTTGATACAGCGCTGAGGATAGTATACATAGCAGTCTGAGCTGCACGTCTGTCTACAGATTTTTCTCCTGTGCAGTAAAGCCTGTCCTTGATAATATCAAGATAGAAGTTTGACATATCGGTAATACAGAAATTGTGGATACTGC
>JAFLUJ010000025.1 GCA_022511485.1 Oscillospiraceae bacterium
GTCTATTATTTGAATTGCCGCCTTAACAGGCGGCTGCCAAAACCTATGGTTTTGGCGAGAATGTATTGAACGGCTTCTTAGGCGGCTGTTCCGCCACGCCGTATACATAGTATACGGCGTACTAAAACATAGACAATGTCTATGTTTTAGTTTAAGAATAGTATAAAACTTTAAGGATATTATTTTGAAAGGATTGGATAGTATGGCTGTAAAAAAAGTCAGAATGTCCGCTGAGGGCTATAAAAATCTGGAAAAGGAGCTGGAATACCTCGTTACCGTAAGACGTACAGAGGTCGCTCAGAAACTTAAAGAAGCAAGATCGTTCGGTGACCTTTCCGAAAATGCTGAGTACGACGAGGCTAAAAACGAACAGGCTATCCTTGAATCCAAGATTCAGGAAATGGAGACCACTATTGCAAATGCTGTTGTTGTTGACGAGTCTGAGCTCTCCAACGATGAAGTTGGTGTAGGCTCGGTGGTCACTCTCCGCGATCTGGAGCTGGAGGAGGATATGACATTGCAGATAGTTGGTTCTACTGAGGCTGATCCGGAAAATAATAAAATTTCTGAGGACGCTCCTATCGGTATTGCTGCTCTTAAGAAAAAGGTTGGCGATATTATTGAGGTGGAAGCTCCCGTAGGCGTCATAAAAATGGAGATCCTTGCTATCGGTAAATAATAAATGAGCAATTGCAGCAGCTTTCCGGCACTTTACGGGTAGTTTATGTCCGGAGGGTGGTGTATGCTTTGCCGTGGGGAAGTTTTTTCTGGCGGCAGAATAATTTTTTGATTACTAATTGTATAATATTTAAAAATATTCCCGAAAGGACTGTTAAAAATGTCAGAGGAAAATCAGATAAACGCCGGGCAGCCAGAGCAGGACTCTCAGACTGAACAGGATATTCATATCCTGAAAAAGATCAGGATAGAAAAGCTTGATGAGCTGAAAGCAAAAAATAAAAATCCATATGAGATCACAAAATATGATGTTACCATCTCAAATGCTGAACTCCGAAAGGCTTATGAGGATTCCGAAGCCAAGGCGGCTGCTGAGGCAGGAGGCGATGAGGAAAAGCTGAAAGCTGCTTTGGAGGCTTCAAGAATAAATGTTAAGATCGCAGGCAGGATAATGTCCTGGCGTGATATGGGCAAGGCTAATTTTATTGACGTCCGGGACGGCAGCGATCGTATGCAGGTTTATGTCCGCATGAACGACATCGGCGAGGATCAGTTTGCCGAGTTCAAAAAGTGGGACATTGGCGACATCGTCGGAGTGGAGGGCTTTGCTTTCAGGACAAGAAAGGGAGAGATCTCTGTCCATGCTCAGAAGATAGAGCTGCTGTCCAAGTCTCTGCTTCCCCTGCCGGAAAAATGGCATGGCTTGCAGGACAGGGATATGCGTTACCGTCAGCGTTATGTTGATCTTATTTGCAATCCAGATGTAAAGCAGACCTTCGTAAACAGAAGCCGTATTCTCAGAGAGATAAGGGATTTCCTTGACAGCAGGGGCTATCTTGAGGTTGACACTCCCGTTCTCCACACTCTGGAGATCGGTGCGGCGGCAAGACCTTTCAAGACGCACCATAATGCTCTTGATATTGATATGTACCTCCGTATCGAGACCGAGCTTTACTTAAAGCGTCTTATCGTGGGCGGTTTTGACAAGGTTTACGAGGTGGGACGTATTTTCCGCAACGAGGGTATGGATACCTCCCACAACCCGGAATTTACCTCCATTGAGATGTATCAGGCGTATACCGATTATCTTGGCATGATGGATCTTATTGAGGAGATGTACAGGGAGCTTACACTAAAGATCTGCGGCAAGGGCGTTATCACATATCAGGGTACGGAAATTGATATGGCTTCTCCCTGGGAGCGCCTCACGATGGTAGAAGCCGTTAAGAAATACGCCGGAGTTGACTACAACGACTGGGCGGACGATGCGGCGGCAAGAGCCTGCGCAAAGGAAAAGGGCGTTGAGGTGGAGGAAGGAACTTCCGCTACAAAGGGTCACGTTCTTATTGCGTTCTTTGACGCTTTCGTTGAGGAGAAGCTTATCCAGCCTACTATCATTTATGATTATCCGGTGGAGAACTCTCCCCTTGCAAAGAGAAAGCCCTCCGATCCCGCATTTACAGAGAGGTTCGAGTACTTTATATACTGTCGTGAAATGGGCAATGCGTTCTCCGAACTTAACGACCCAATTGACCAGAGGGAGCGTTTTGTAAAGCAGGCGGAAGCTAAACGCGCTCAGGGAGCAAATGCCTCCGTTGACGAGGATTTCGTCACTGCTCTTGAATATGGTATGCCTCCTACGGGAGGACTTGGCTTCGGTCTGGACAGACTGGTTATGCTCCTGACGGACAGCGGGTCTATCAGAGATGTACTGCTGTTCCCAACAATGAAGCCGTTGGACTAAGAAAGTGCGTATTTACGCAGGATAAGAGCAATGGGTAAGCAAATTTGCGACCAAATTGCGACCAATTTTATCAAGGAGAACATATCTATAAGTTTAAAACGGTTGGATTTGTATATCTGACCGTTTTATATATGCGGTGTGCGATAATATTAAACACGACAAATCAGAGTTGTGTGGAGGGGAAGTGATTGAATGAAAAAAATATTAGGCTCTTGGAGCGGTATGCGTAAATATCTTGAGCAAGAAATGCTTGCTGAAAGTTTGCATGGGCGAGTGAGATATGGCTGTACTGCCTATGTTGGTATGGATGGATGCCATATATTTGAGATATGCATTGACGATATGCAGATGAAACGTTTTTCTCTGGAAACAGTTAATACATATTTTATTGATAACGGATATAAGAAGTCTTCAAAACCTATGGGAACTATAGATTATTGGGATGGATTTTGGTCACTTTTAGATGAAATTCCGTTAAAGTCCAGAACAGAGTATACCGATGATGAATTTTGCGATGCGCTTAAAGAATATCGAAATCAGAAAATACAAGTCAGTATTTTTTCTGAAAATGCATTGGTAAGGATGTTTGCTGTTTTAGATAAGAGACTTGGAAAAAGAACATTAAAAAAAGTTAAGGAGACGATTACAAGTCAACCTGAATGGCTGCAAAGTTTTTACCGTTTAAGATTTGATTCAGAACATATCTAGGGCTTGGACAAATTCTGGATTTCGGGCTGTATTAGATTAAAATGCGTGGGCTTCGGCTCACGTTTTTATTTTTTCTTGACAATGCCCCCTATTTTAAGATATAATAAAATATAGAATATTTCATGGGTCAAGAAAGGAACATATTCATGCCCGAAAACGATAACGAAAAGAAAAAAGTCAAGTCCTTTATGGACGTCTACCGTGAAGTGAACGAGAAGGAACGCGCCGAGGAGCTGAAACGGGAAAGCGAGCTTGCCGCTGCGGCTGCCGAAAGGGAGCGGAAGGCAAGAAACGAATATGCCGAAAAGCTTCGTCAGGACAGACTGGAGCTGCTGAAATTAAAGCAGGGAGTCATCTCCGAAGAAGATCTCCCAAAGGAAGAAAAGGTGGAGAAGCATTACACCGTTTGGGAGAAGATCGGTAATTTCTTTTACCATAATAAGATAGCTGTAATTTTAGGGACGATGTTTGCGGCTCTGGCAATATTTCTTATATACGATCTTGTCACCACAGTCCGTCCGGACGTTGCGGTGATGGTCATTGCAGAAGACCCGAACTTCGATTTTATCGTCGGAGATATGCAGCAGGTCCTTGAGCGGTACTGCGGGGACTTCAACGGCGACGGAAAGGTGCTTGTCCGGGTAACATATATGCCGGTAAAATATACGGGAGATATGTACCACGAAAACGATATGGTAAAGCTTATGGGAGAATTTCAGGGCGAGGATTCCATTGTGGTGATCGCTGACAGGGATTCCTGCGAAACCTTTGGGATAAATGAAAATGTACTGGCTGATCTCAGCGGAGAATTTCCCGATGATGAAAATGTGAATCCCCTTGGATATATGCTCTCCGGAACGAGCTTCAAGGAGGATATCGGTTATGATGATCTGTCGGATGACCTTTTTATCGGTTTCCGGATGCCTCAGTCCGGTATTGGTCTCAATGAGGAAAAATTTCAGAATAATTTTGAAAGCGCAATTGAAATGTGGAGAAATTATCTGAATGACAATATTGTAAATCCGTCTGAAACAGAGTAACAGAAAGGAGTACGATCATGGCAGGCTTTAAGCTCAGCATTAACGTTGAACCCCGTGACATACCGTCTCTTGATGACGCTCACAAGCGGGACTGTGCCGATGCCATCACAGGCTCGGTCAACAGCACATTAAAATACACGCTGATAATGTCAGGAGCTATTATGGCGCTTTTTGCGGCATACTCTTTTTTCAGCTTTATCTGGATGTTCCGTATGGGAAATATGCTTCCCGGCGTTTCTGCTTTCGTTCCGATAGCTGCAACAGCAATTTTCCTGTTTGAGTTTATATCCGGCACTATGAAGGGCTGGGCGCTTGGCTTGCAGATCGTTTTCCATCTGGTTCTGATAGCGGCTTCAATAATGAGTTATTCTACTCTTGTCGTTATTCCGTTTGCAGCTTACGGTGCGATACTTCATTTCAAGCTGGTAACGCTTCTGCCATGGCACAGAGTTATTTCGGAACAGCCGGGGTACCCTGAGTTTACTCCGCTTCCGGAAAAAATGAAGCCTCCCGCTGATAAAAAAGACGAGGACAAGGCAGCTCCGGAGGAAGTCAAAAAACCTGACGATACTTCTGCAAGCGGGGAAGTCCCGGAAACCACAGAAAAGCCGGACAGCACAGAAGTCCCGGAGGATACAAAGAAGTCTGAGACCGTGCCTGAGGCCGTAAAAGAGCAGGTCGATACAAAGACATCCGAAAGCACGGAAAAGCAGGAGGACACAATAAAACCCGAGGATGCAGAAGGCTCAGCGGATACAAATGCTCCTGAGAGCCCGGAGGATCAGGGAGATATTGATAAGTCCGGCAGCACGGAAAATCAAGCTGCTCAGAACAGATCTTCAAGCGGAAAAAGCAGTAAGAAGAAAAAGAAACGAAAGAAAAAATAAAAGAGGAAAGCAGTTATATGACTGCTTCCTCTGTATGATCTCATTATCTGTATCTGCGCCTCTTTTCAGGCTGGTAGCGGTCGGGGAGCTTTTTGGGATGACGGGCATTTCTGGCGATCTCCATCATCTCCTTATGATATGCTTGTCGGCGGGTCTCCCGATCCCGGGTCTTTCTGGCGCAGTGGTCGATATGCCTTGCAATACGTTCTCCGTAGGTATAGAAGTCGGTGATCTCGATAACGGATACATTTTTTCCTCCGTTGCTGTCGTACCAGCAGCGGTCAAAGGAGACCCCATTTCCGTCTTCGTTTACGGTGTATCCCAGCCATGCTGCATTTTCATTGAAGTATCGCGCCTTGGCAGTGATAGTAAGGTGGTTGCGTATACACTCCACCTTTTCAACGTCTGCAAGCTTTACCACCCACATCTTTTTATAGTGTACCCACTTGCGGTCTGTAAAGATCGTCCGGACGTGCTGGGAAACTATCATCATAGTACCTGCTATCTGTATGTATGTATGCTCCTGATGTGCACGGACCAGTACTCCCGATGTGAATGAGCCGATAAGGCATACTACGAACCCATAGGCGCAGGAGAAATATGCTGCAAAGAAGATCGTGCGGTACATCTCGACGGGCATTTCCGCTTTCAGGCGGACGACAAATACCAGAACTATCACAAACAGTGAGACTGCCACACTGACGGCAGGAAGCGCGGCAAGAAACATACGGCGATTGTATTTGGCGGTCAGCCGTTTTTCGTTGACGCGGATCATTTTTTTCATGGCCATCCTACTTTCTGGCTGTCCGGTGCAGATCGCTGCCGGCTCATGCCGTTCCTTCAAAGGGGATCTTTTTTTCCGGAAATTCCTTGCCGGACTTTTCTGAAAAGCTTTCGCTTATATAGCTGCGGTATTTTTTCAGGTCTCCCCGATAGATAAGCTCCGCTCCGGTTATGCTTCGGAAGTCCTCCGGTTCGACCAGGGAGGGATGCTTTTTGAAATCGTGTTCGATGCCGCTTTTGCCAAGCACAAATCCCACCCACACCGAGCAGACGAATTTATTGCGGAACTGGTATGGGATATGCAGAGCCATTGGCACAAACGCTCCTATGTCGTAGGTGTAGCTTTCACGGTTCAGGATGAAGTGCCTTATTACATCCCGGTAGCGTTCAAGTTGTCCGTCGGTGACGGGGACGCGGTAGACCTCTCCCGGAATGGTTTTGCAGGCTCCGAAGACCTCGGTGTTTATATCCTCATGGTTGAAATTGGCAGGAAGCGGCTTGTCTTTTTTGTCCCGGCAGAAGCTGTACATATCTGTCAGCATAATATCGGACGCTATTGAAACGTGTGTATATGGTTTTCCTGTCACAAATCCAATCAGTCTTGAAGGTACAGTGCCTGTACGGGTCAATACCAGATAGACATACTGTTGTTTCATTTTTACAGCTTCATCTCCCTGTTTGTGGGAATTTAGGGGATAACGTCCCAACAGGGGACGTCTACACTCTATTATAACATTTTTTTTTCCGTTTGTACATAAGGAACTGCGTTTTTATTATATTTTACACAAAAAAAAATTAATTTATAAAGTATATTTCACAATATATAAATTTACTATTGCAAAATGCTTTATTTTTTTGTATAATTATAATGAATGATAATATCTTTAAAAATATTTTTTGAGGGGATGAGCCGTAAATGATAAATAAGGACAAAATAAACCGGGTTTTGATATACGATATGAGCGGAAAGATAATACTCATTACGTCATCAGTGTTTTTTCCAAAGGATTTCTTTAAGGTAAAGGGTACGGATTTTGTAATGCTCAAGGGCAGCGATTTCCCGGTCATTCCTACCGGAGAAGCCATAGACGCAGTCTTTGAGTATTCCACCGGTACGCGTGTACGGTACAAGACATCTATAGATCTTTCAACAGACTATCAGATGAATTTCCGTGTGTCGGACGGCGAGGTTCTTGAGGAGCGCAGAAGAAGCTTCAAGATCACGGTGGATATGGACGGACAGTCTCCGTTCTTTATCCGTGGTGAGGAAATGTTTTCCTTTGCCGATCCTGTTGAGTTGCGGGTCATAAACATCAATCTGGGAGGCGTGCTTTTCTCTTCCAACTCCGACTTTGAGACGGGAGATCAGGTAATGCTGGACTTTATGGACGGTGAAATGCAGCTTTTGATGGAGATACTGCGTATCCAGCGGGCTAAGGACGGTTCAATAGAGGGATATGGCTGTAAGTTTCTGGATATAACTGCTTCTCAGGAGGAGAAGCTTGCCAAGTTCATTCTTGACTGTCAGGTTCTGGAAAGAGAGCGTAAGATGGTTGCTGACAGAAGAAGCGGCGGCAGACGGTAAGCCGGGGAAAAATAATTTACAAGGAAGCAAGTGCGATATGGCAACTGTGATCGTTGTTACAAATCAAAAGGGCGGCGTAGGGAAAACCACAACCTGCGCCGCGCTTACGGGTATATTCCGGAGCAGGGGAATGCGTGTCCTGGCGATCGACATGGATCCTCAGGGGAATCTTTCCTTTTCCCTGGGCGCTGAGGACGAGGGATACACTATACATGATGTCATGATGGGAAAATGCGATATAAGAGAGGCAATCAAGGTCACTCATATATGCGATGTCATCACGTCAAATATCCTGCTGTCCGGTACCGAGCTGGAGCTTACGTCGGACAGGCGGGAGTTCATTCTGAAAGACATTCTCCGGCTTGTCAGGTATGCATATGACTACATTATAATAGATACTCCCCCGGCGCTTTCGATACTTACTATAAACGCTTATACCGCAGCAGACGACCTTATTATCCCTATGACGCCGGAGATACTTTCTTTGCAGGGTATTGCTCAGCTTAAAGATACCATTCTGGCGGTAAAGAAATATTATAACAACAAGCTGAATATACGGGGGATACTGCTGACAAAATATGTCCCCAGGCAAACTCTTGCTATGGAAGTGGCTGAAATGGTAGAGATAGTTGCAGAGCAGCTTAAAACACAGGTGCTGGATATTAAAATTTCCGTTTCTGTGGCTGTTGCGGAAGCTCCTGCTCATCAGGAGGTCATCACTACATACTCTCCCGGCTGCCGTGCGGCAAAGGACTATGTAAAGCTGGCGGAGTTCCTTTATCCTGAGATAGCTCCCCAGAGGAAGACCGGTTTCCGCAGGATAATCGGACAGGCTTAGCGGGGAAGCCCCCGCGGGCATACCGCTGCGTACTGTATCGGTAAATGGTAAAAAAGACACGGAAATAAAAAGTTTCTGTACATAAAATTTTAGGAAGGATCGGGAATGGCGGCAAGAACCAATAAAACAGACGCGGTCATCAGGCTGCTGACAGGCAAAAAGAAGCCTGCATCAAATCCTATCCTTGACAATGATTTCAAGGTGGAGAAGATAACCTCCCGCAAGCCGGAAAGAAACCGCGCTATGGGCGCTGAGATAGACGTTGCATGGGAGCTTATTTCCGAGCTTCTGCCAAAGGTACTGGGAAGATTCAGATGCTGCAAATGTGCGGTCTGCTATGCAGAGGCAATGACGGAGGCTATGGAGAAAGCTCCGACGGTAAAAGTCAGGATCAACAACAAGGAAGATATGAAGCGGGCAGATAAAATGAAGCAGCAGAGTCGCCGGGAAGTCCTGATGATACTCATCAGGTTGGCTCTGGCAAGAAAAAAGCTTCCCAAACACGACGGGTAGGTTTTATGTGTTGATATACTGTGAATGGTGAAATAAATTATAACTCAGCACATTATCGCTGTGTTCTTACTGGGGAAAACCTTTCTGAAGAAAGGTTATTCCCCAGAC
>JAFLUJ010000026.1:0-5031 GCA_022511485.1 Oscillospiraceae bacterium
TATACGGCGAATCAAAACATTGACAAGTCAATGTTTTGATTTAGGAATAGTATAAGATAAAAAATTAAGGAGTAAGTGATTATGTCGGTTTATCGTATTTATGTGGAAAAGAAGCCGGAGTATGCTGTTGAGGCAAAAAATCTGCTTGGGGACGTAAAAACCGCCCTCAGACTGGACAACCTCAGAGGCATACGTATTCTTAACAGATATGACGCAGAGGGACTGAGCGAAGCAGATTTTGCTCTCGCTTCGGTCAACGTTTTTTCCGAGCCTGCTGTTGACGTCTGCTATAAGCATCTGCCTGAGGTAAAGGAAAACGAGGCTGTATTTGCAGTAGAATACCTTCCCGGACAGTTCGACCAGCGTGCTGATTCCTGCGAGCAGTGTATCCAGATACTTACACAGGGCGACCGCTGCAAGGTCAGAAATGCACGGGTGTATATTGTTTCCGGAAAGCTCTCCCATTCAGAGCTTTCAAAGCTGAAAGCATACATAATCAACCCTGTTGAAAGCCGCGAGGCTTCTTTGGCAGAGGTATCCACTCTTGCGTCCGATTACGATATACCCACATCTGTGGAAACTCTTGAAAACTTTATCTATCTTGAAGAAGTAGAGCTTGTAGGATTCATCAACAAGTACGGTCTTGCCATGGATCTTGATGACATCAAGTTCTGCCAGAGCTACTTTAAGAACGAGGAAAAGCGTGATCCTACCATTACTGAAATAAGAATGATAGACACCTACTGGTCCGATCACTGCCGACACACCACATTTTCAACTATTATTGACAAGGCGGACATAAACGCCGATTATATCCAGAAGACCTATGACAAATATATCGAAGTCAGAAAAGAGCTTGGCAGAACGGACAAGCCCATTACCCTTATGGACATTGCCACCATTGCTGCCAAAAAGCTGAAAAAGGACGGCATACTTAAAGACCTTGACGAATCCGAGGAGATCAATGCATGCTCTATTGAGATCAAGGTCGACGTTGACGGAGATATGCAGGACTGGCTTCTTATGTTCAAAAACGAGACCCACAACCATCCAACCGAGATCGAACCCTTCGGCGGTGCGGCTACCTGTCTGGGAGGAGCTATCAGAGATCCTCTTTCCGGACGTTCCTATGTTTATCAGGCCATGCGTGTAACAGGTGCGGCAAATCCCCTTGTTCCTGTTGAGGATACTGTCCACGGAAAGCTCCCCCAGAGAAAGATCACAGTGGGCGCTGCAAACGGATACAGCTCCTACGGAAACCAGATAGGTCTTGCAACAGGCCATGTTTCCGAGGTCTACCACCCCGGCTACGTTGCAAAGCGCCTTGAAATAGGCGCTGTTGTGGGAGCGGCAAAAAAAGAGGACGTTGTACGTGAAGTCCCCGTTCCCGATGATGTTATCATTCTCCTTGGCGGACGTACCGGCAGAGACGGCTGCGGCGGAGCTACCGGCTCTTCAAAGTCCCACACAGAGGAATCTCTTGAACACTGCGGAGCAGAGGTTCAGAAGGGTAATCCTCCTGAGGAGAGAAAGCTCCAGAGACTGTTCAGAAATCCGGAAGTTACAAAGATGATAAAACGCTGCAACGATTTCGGCGCAGGCGGTGTTTCCGTTGCTATCGGAGAGCTTACAGACGGTCTTGTTATCGACCTTAATAAAGTTCCCAAAAAATATGACGGTCTTGACGGTACAGAGCTTGCCATCTCAGAAAGCCAGGAACGTATGGCTGTTGTTGTCCGCAAGGAGGACGCAGATAAATTTATCGCCGAGGCTGCAAAGGAAAATCTCGAAGCTACCCTTGTAGCTGTAGTTACAGAAGATCCACGCCTTAAAATGACATGGAATGGAAAAATTATCGTTGACCTGTCAAGAGAATTCCTTAACAGCAACGGTGCGGAGAAGCACACCAATGTTGCAGTGCCTATCCCCGTTACTGCTCAGATAAAGACCTACAGCGATACTCCCGATGGTTGGGAGCAGCTTATGACCAATCTTAACGTCTGCTCACAGAAGGGTCTTGTTGAACGTTTCGACTCCACTATCGGAGCAGGTACAGTCCTCATGCCCTACGGAGGAAAATATCAGCTTACGCCAACTCAGGCTATGGCAGCAAAGATTCCTGTCCTTAAAGGCGAAACGGACACCTGTTCTATTATGGGCTGGGGCTACAATCCATATATAAGCGACAAGAGCCCGTACCACGGCGCAATGTTCGCAGTTATCGAATCCATTGCAAAGGTAGTTGCGGCAGGCGGAAGCTACAAAAACTGCTGGCTGACGTTCCAGGAGTATTTTGAAAGAACACAGAACAATCCCACACGCTGGGGCAAGCCATTCTCCGCCCTCCTGGGAGCTTTCAAGGCTCAGCTGGAGCTTGGCTGCGGAGCTATCGGAGGCAAGGACTCCATGTCCGGAACATTTGAAAATATCGACGTTCCCGCTACTCTGGTTTCCTTTGCAGTATCCACTGCTTCGGCGAAAAAGATAATCTCCCCAGAGTTCAAAAAAGCCGGAGACAAGGTAATTCTTATCGTTCCCGATCTTGACGAAAACGGTCTCCCCGTATTTGACAGCGTAAAGTCCTGCTATGAACGTGTGGAGAAGCTTATTTCCGAGGGAACAGCGGTTGCTGCATGGGCTCTGGGCTTCGGCGGCGTTGCTGAGG
Source organism: Oscillospiraceae bacterium (assembly GCA_022511485.1). Taxonomy (GTDB): domain Bacteria; phylum Bacillota; class Clostridia; order Oscillospirales; family Ruminococcaceae; genus RGIG8773. The sequence goes on from JAFLUJ010000026.1 coordinate 2,666, forward strand.
CAGTTGCTAAGATGTCCCTTGGCAACAGAATAGGCTTCAAATTCAGCAAGAAAATTTCCGACGACCTGCTTTTCTATTCAAGATACGGCGCATTTGTAGTTGAACTTAACGGAGACCCCTTCACGGTGGAAAACGTCATCGGCGAAACCATTTCCGAGTACAAGATCGACTGCAAGACATACACCGTTGATATGGAGGCGATCCAGAAAAAATGGGAGGACAGGCTTGAACCGGTATTCCCCTGCAACATCAGAACAGAAAACAAACCAGCAAAAATATTCACATACACAGCTAAAGATCCCATTCAGCACGCTTCATCATTTGCTAAGCCCAGAGTGCTTATCCCTGTATTCCCCGGTACGAACTGCGAATACGACACAGCAAGGGTATTTGAAAGAGCAGGAGCTGATCCGGAGATCGTAGTAATAAAGAATCTTTCCTCATCAGCTTTGGAGGAAAGCGCTGCTTACTTTGAAAAGGCTGTCAAGCAGTCTCAGATCATTATGATACCCGGAGGATTCTCCGGCGGTGACGAGCCTGACGGTTCAGGTAAGTTTATCACAGCATTTTTCAGAAATCCCCGCATCAAGGACGCTGTCCACGACCTTATGGACAACAGGGACGGTCTTATGCTGGGAATATGCAACGGCTTCCAGGCACTTATCAAGCTGGGACTTGTGCCCTACGGAAAGATCGTTGATATGACCGAGGACTCCCCTACCCTTACATTTAACACCATAGGCAGACACCAGTCCATGATGGTAAGCACAAGAGTGGCTTCCAACAAGTCTCCATGGCTTGCCGGATGTGATGTGGGAGACATCCACAAGATAGCCATTTCCCACGGTGAGGGTCGCTTTGTTGCCTCCCCTGAGCTTATCAAGCAGCTTGCGGACAACGGACAGATAGCTTTCCAGTACGTTGACATGAACGGTGAGCCTACTCTGGACATCCGCTATAATCCCAATACTTCCTTTGAAGCTATCGAGGGTATCACTTCCCCCGACGGACGTATCCTTGGAAAAATGGGTCACAGCGAGAGAATCGGTTCTGAGATATGCAAGAACGTTCCCGGAAACAAGGATCAGAAGATTTTCGAGAGCGGAGTTGCGTACTTTAAGTAACAGCCTTGCCGGCGGTCATTTTGCAGTGACCGCCGGTTTTTGAATAACTCCCACGCCAAATATCATTGTCAGGAGGTCTATTATGCTCAAACAGGAATATCCATTTTTCATTTCGGTGTTTAAAGATAAAGACAGGTTTCTTATCAATCCATTCCTGGTCACTACCGGAGAATTTAAAAGCAATTCGCCATGGATAAAAACAATTGACAATAATGAGCCGGACATTGCTGTTAAGCTTGGGCAATGTATCATAGAGGCTGCCCAATATATAAAAAACAGTCCTGTTTTAGATATAAAAGCAACAGAAGACCTGATCGGAGAATTTATCCATTGGAAAAAAGAAAATAAATACAGATCATGGAATGAGTTTGATAAGAAAAACGTACATACGCATATTTCGTTACGTGAGGACGGCTCATACGAAATTTATTCCATGAAAAGGATCAAAGGAAATAATGGATATAACGGAAGTATAAAAGCCTTTGATTATAAAATCTATGCTTCGGCTGAGGAAATAGGCTTAGCCGTGATTGATGTTACAGCCGCTGCGGAAGAGTTTTACAAAAAAAAGTGAAAGGGCGAATAATATGGATCTCAGCTATGAAGAAACCATGCGGCGTATTGAAGAGTACGAAAAAAATAATCCAACAGGATACCAATATTGCAAAGAAAAAAAATATCCGTGGAGAGTAACTCTCTTTAAAGGAGAAAATCAAATAATTGTTGTGCCACAAATTACCACAATAGGTTGGTATGACACATATATGGCGTGGCATCGCACAATCCCAGACAACTCCAGTAAAATTCATATTGGCGAAGCGACTTTTGCGGCTTTTGAACATATACAAGTAAGTCCTATAGACGCGCGAACAAGACGGGAGCGAGACGATGACAGATTTTATCTGAGCGCGACAAACTGCAAGTCTTACAAGGCGTTTAACCGAAAATACATTAATTGTGGCATTCTCCTATACGAGGATGGCAGCTATAAAATTTTCGGGACAGAACGTATTTACAATAATAATGGCTATGGCAGCACGGATGATGCGATATATCTACCAAATATTGCCTCTGCCGAAGATATTGGGAATGCGGTAATTGAGAGTTTTACCCAGATGGAAATGCGTGAAAAGTCCTATAAGCCCGACCCCTACCCTCCAAAAGAGATCGAGCTCCTTTGCGGAAAAAAGCTGACCGTTTACCCTCCCAGAGACAGACATTTCACCGACATGGAGGACGGCT
>JAFLUJ010000026.1:5131-8806 GCA_022511485.1 Oscillospiraceae bacterium
TCTCCTATCTTGCAAAACTGGACGAAAGCGAACTGCTTGAATGTACAATGGAGCTTAAGTCTCCAAACAGGAGAAAAAAGCTTGACGAGCGTCTCTCAGAAATGTTTGAGGAGTTTGCATTCAAATGTAAATATGTAGAGTAAACATTGTTGTGAAAGGATGAACCATATGACCCATATGAATATCAGCTATGAGGAAGCAATGAGACGTATTGACGAGTTTGAAAAAGAGGACCATGTCGCATTTAAGAAGTGCTGCCGTGAGACAAGCTTCCCATATGATATGGATCTTTACAGGGGAGAGAATCAAATCCTTGTTGAGCCGATTATTAAAAGTATGTTCTGGCGCAGACGTGGTCTTGGTCTATACCGCATCCTTCCGGAATCGGAAACTGCACTTAATATCGGAAAAACTGTTCTGGAGGTTTTTGATTATCTGCTTAAAAGTCCGGTGGATACGAGAACAATGGAGGAATGTAAAGAGGATAGTTACATGCTCACCTCTACAAGCTGTAAAAATTTTAAAACCTTTGCCAAAAGATATTCTCTTTGCGGTGTGATCCTGTATGAAGACGGCAGCTACATTGTTTCGCCTACCGAGCGTCTTAAAAATTACAACGGCTACGGCGGTGCAAGTGAAGAAGAATGTTTTAAACTTCCTAAAGAAGCAACCGCAGAGGAAATCGGAAACGCAGTTATCGCCGCATTTGAAAGGTCGGACGAGTACGAGAGAGCTAAAAAGCCCGACCCCTACCCTCCCAAAGAAATCGAGCTCCTTTGCGGAAAGAAGCTGACCGTTTACCCTCCGAGAGACAGACATTTCACCGATATGGAGGACGGCTCTGCCGCGGAGATATACCAGCTTTATGAGTACGCTCCAAGCGAGGACGCAGAAGCCACCGCAGCGTTTTACCTTGGGATCGCTGCCGAGCTTGACTGCGACATAAGCGAAGGAAATATCCGCAATGTATGGGAAAAGCAATTCGGCGACTTTGAAACATTTGAAATAAAGGAAAGTCAAAACGATTTGTTTTCTCTCCGTGTTGAAATGAAAAACAAAAATGTTCACCGTATCTCTTATCTTACAAAAATTGACGAATCCGAGCTTCTTGAATGTACAATGGAGCTTAAATCTCCCAAAAGAAGAAAAAAACTTGATGAACGTCTCACTGCAATGTTTGAGGAGTTTGCGGCTAAATGTAAATTTATAAAATAAAACGGAGAAACTACCGCTATGAAAAAACTCATATCACTTATAAAATATTTCTCAAAGGGCGAGCTTATACTGTGGGGATCGTCTGTAGTCCTCATCATCACATTCTTTCTGATCTTCGACGGAGAAAATTACATGACCCTTACTGCATCTGTCATAGGAGCAACCGCCCTTATTTTCAACGCCAAGGGAAATCCCATCGGACAGGCACTTATAATCATTTTCAGCATTTTCTATGCCATCATTTCATACTCCTTCGCTTATTACGGAGAGATGATAACATATCTGGGAATGTCCGCTCCAATGGCTGCCATTGCCCTGATCTCCTGGCTTCGGAATCCATACAACGGAAACCGTTCAGAGGTAAAGGTCAACCGGATAAAAGGCAAGGAAGTAATTTTCATGCTGATACTTACCACTGTGGTGACATTCGTATTTTATTTCATCCTGAAAGCTTTCGGCACAGCAAATCTGATACCAAGCACAGTATCCGTCACAACCAGCTTTATTGCCGCCTATCTTACATTCAGGCGCAGTCCCTTTTTCGCCCTTGCATATGCTTCAAATGACGTTATCCTGCTGATCTTATGGACTATGGCGACCCTTACGGATATTTCCTATCTGTCGGTAATAATCTGCTTTGTGATGTTCCTTATCAACGATATTTACGGATTCATCAACTGGACAAGAATGCAGAAGAAACAAAGCGAGGGAACATAAATGAAAATCATATACGGACAAGAATGTCTATCTCAGGTCAGAGAGCTGATAACCGAATACACAACCAGTCTCGGCAGAGACCTGTCATTCCAGAACTTAGAGGATGAACTCCGTGACCCATTACAAAAATATACCCCTCCCAATGGTGAAATGATAGTTGCACTGGAAAACGGCAAGGCTCTGGGCATGGCAGCATATCACAGACACAGTGATACCCGCTGTGAAATGAAGCGTCTATACGTCAGACCGAAGGCAAGAGGTCAGCATCTGGGAGACACCCTTGTGCAGGAAATCATCCGTCTTGCAAAAGAAGCCGGATACAAAGAAATGGTGCTTGACACGATAACTCCTTTAACGGCGGCAATAAATCTGTACAAAAAACACGGATTTGAGGAATGTGAGCCCTATTATGACAATCCTATGGAGGATGTAATTTATATGAAAAAAAATCTATAGCATACTCGGCTAAAAGTCTTGACATAATTATAGCTGCAATGATATAATGTTATCAAATATGACAATTTAAACTAAACAGGAGGTCATACTATGAGAAAAAAGCACTTTTTATCGGTCATAACGACATTTACACTTATGTTAAGCTTTGCCGGATGTCAATCCGGCACTGATACGAACCGGACTGAACAGACCAGTCAGGAAAATCAGACCATACTCCCTGTTGTAAAAGACCCGGACAAAGATACTGAATCAACAGAAGCAGAATCAACACAACAGACTGAAAAAAGAGAAATAAGGACAGACCGTGACTGGACAATAGCTCAGCTTGTTTCTGAACATCTGTACATCAACGGAATCCAGTTTTCCCTGCCCTGCAATATTGACAATATTCCACAGGAATTTTCTTTAGCTGGTGAGCCATTTGAAGATCCAACATTAATACCTGATTATATTCTGGATAAATGTATATCTGACGGTAACAATATAGGCAGTATATTCTACTACAATGAACAGCACAAAAACAGCAATGAGATTGCAGTTCTCGATATTGATTTAGAAAATTGCAGTGAATTTGAATTTTACGGCATCAATAAAGGCGACAGTCATGAAAAAGTTATTGAGATCTTGGGTGAACCGGACGAACTAATAGATAAATCTTATCTTCATTACTACTATGAAGACGAACATTATATCAAACTTGTTTTTTATGACAATAGCCTTGGAAGTTTCATGGTAGATTTAAGCGGAGATATGCCGTTTGACAAAAAATAAAACAGCAAAGCCTGAGAATTCAAACTCTCAGGCTTTTGATTTTTGACCCGCCCCCTTGATAGGGGGCTAAGTATACTAAATTATTTGTTTTTGAAGCGGTGGGGGTAGAATATGCCCGCGGGGGCTTATCCTCTATTGTGCGCATAGAGGATAAGCCCGATCCCTTTTACATATTCTTCCGTTTCAAGTCGGAAATGTTAAGACTATCACTGGTATCATTAACATTTCCAATAAATCGGTAATAAATGTCAATTCTCATAGTAACGTCGTTATCAACCTTTTCACGTTCATGTACAACAAATTTCTCGATTAGAGTGTGAACAAGTTCTTCTGTAAGCTCGTCAATATGTTCATAGCTTCGTACAAGCTTAATAAACTCGCCTACATTCTGTACCTTTTTGTCGTAGCTCCCAAGAAAATCATTGTACTCTGCAATCTGACGTTTTAGGGTTTTCTGCTCAGCTTCCATGCTCTGTGACATTGCTATGTACCGTTCTTCGCTTATGACACCGAAAA
>JAFLUJ010000027.1 GCA_022511485.1 Oscillospiraceae bacterium
ATTTCCGGAATTGTCAACGTTCTGCTGAACCTGTTTTTTGTACTTGTCCTGAAAATGACAGTAAACGGAGTTGCTCTTGCAACAGTCCTTTCAAACCTGATAAGCTCCGCACTTCTGATATTTTTTCTGACCCGTGAGGAATCAGCGATACATTTCAGCTTCAATGAGCTGAGGATAGACTGGAAGACCCTCCGGGAAATGATCCGGATAGGACTTCCCGCAGGCATACAGGGAATGGTTTTCTCGTTCTCCAATATTGTGATCCAGTCCTCTATCAACAAGCTTGGAGAGGACGTTATGGCAGCCTCCTCAGCCGCCTTTAATCTGGAAATTTTTGTTTACTATATTATCAACGCATTTGGTCAGGCGTGTACAACCTTTGTTGGACAGAACTACGGCGCAGGAAAACCGGACAGATGTCTGCGGTCAACAAGGCTCTCACTGATACAGAATCTTATTTTTACAGCTGTACTCTCCGGAGTGATACTGCTCATAGGAAAGTATTTCCTGATGATATTTAACGACGACCCGGTTATAGCAGATATTGGTATGATACGTCTGAAATATATCGTAGGTGCAGAGGTCATCAATGTGATAATCGAGAACGTTTCCGGCTGCATGAGAGGTTACGGACATTCCTTTGTCCCGGCGATGATGTGTACCATCGGAATATGCGGCGTCAGGATAATATGGAGCTACACGGCGTTTAAGTCTGACCCCAGCTTTGACGTGCTCATGACGGCATATCCCCTTAGTTGGCTGATAACAGCCGGCTCACTGGTCATAGCCTATTTCTGGATGAAAAAGCACGCCTTAAAGGATTTCTTCAAGGAGGGTTCTGCATATGCACATAGTTGAACCGTTATATGCCGGAGACGTCAGTATCGACAGCGATTACGAAAATGGGAAGGTAACCCATTTAGTATATGAGCTTGACGAATCCTGGAACGGCGACCTGCTTGTTGCAGGTACAGATGCTTTTGCTGTAGGCGGAGAACTGCTGGATCTGTTTAAATCAGGCATCTTTAAGGGCTCTGCATTGAAAGATATGGAGATAAGATATGAGGGAAATAAGCCCATTCCGGATTTTATGCAGCTTGTGCCTGACGAAACGCTGAAAATCACCCGCGGAGAATATGATCCTAAGTCTAACAATGATATTTATCTGACAGGAAGCGTCGGTGAACTGGCAGTAAGCGATACTCTTTTTGAAAAAATAGCATCATATATGGACAAGCGCACCTTCAAGTCCCGCGAGATATTTGCAAAGTCCGAGAAAAATGTAAGCGAAAAGTTCAAATACGAATATGTCATAGTAACTCCCCGGAGCACTCCCTTTGACCTTGTTCCGCAGGAAATGCGCAAAGCTTCCCGCAGAAAAAACGGTGCATATGTTGTCAAAGGTATCTCGGACAATGTATATATCAGCGCACCATATCTTGAATGTCTGAAACAGTTTGACATAGACAAGCACAAATATATGGACATTTTTGAACCCTATTTCCTTATGGTCAGCGGGAATGACAAGGAATCAGTTTTAAGCGTTATAAAAGAACTGGAACCGCAAAGTTTTTTTGTCGGTAATTTCGATACCGGATTTGTCAGAAGCAACGCTTTCCCGGATAAGGAGGTTTGAGAATATGGATGAATTTGTATTGATAAAAGCATTTTCGGATGATAAACAAATTTCTGAGCGAAAATTGACACTGAACGAATACTATGACGGAGACTGCTATGAAATAGACGACAAAAATTATATTGCCGGAAATAACATTTCCAAAGTCGTTATATTAAATGATTTTACTAATGAAAAAGCATATAATTTTTATGACAATACCGGTTTCCCCATAAAATTTATTACATTTACAGACGGAACGGTCAGCAGAGTTGAATTTTGTCGTAAAGATAATATATTTTCCTGGCTGGATATCGAACATACTATTGAGTCTGATATTGTTAATATCGCATTAGACTATAAATTAATATCTTTACCCAAAAATATGGTCATTAAAGGCAAAATGGTACAAGGCGATACTTGTATCAATGAGCTTTTTAGTGTGAAAATTATTAAGAAAGTGAAAAATATTTCATTTGAAAACATTAATATTCAAAACATCAATAAATTTGAATTTCTTATTGAGGTAATTATTGATAACAACATAGTTTTACAGCTGCGTTAAGAAAATAGAAAAGTAAATTATCAATGGGAAGAAGGTTATACTCCTATGCTGACAGCACCGGATCATATAAAATCGTTACATTCCTGATAACGAAGCCTCTTTTTTGTGCATAATCATGCAATTCAGGCATATAATATTGTTATAAATCACGAATTTCCTAAAAGTGATTGACAAGCTCTCCAAAATATGATAAAATGTATAAGTCGTTGAAGCAATTCGCTGATATATCCATTATGATGGGATATAGCCAAGCGGTAAGGCAGCGGACTTTGACTCCGTCATTCCGGTGGTTCGAATCCACCTATCCCAGCCAGTCAAAAGGTTCGTTGCAAGGGCGGCAGGTAAGCCGCCAGTGACAGCGAACTTATATCTTGGGGTGTCGCCAAGCGGTAAGGCACTTGACTCTGACTCAAGCATTTCCGGGGTTCGAATCCCTGCACCCCAGCCAGAAACCGTCTCTGCAATAGCAGGGGCGGTTTTTTACACATCCACAAAATTGATGGGAGGAGCACAGATATGGATATTTTGCAAAAGTTCCTTGATTCAGAACTTGGCGAGAGGAAGATCCTGAATAATTTTCTTATGTCAGAGATCAATTCAATAGAGTTCTATAAATGCATAATGGATTTTATAGACTCCTTTGAAATAAGAAAGGGAGAATTTGAAGGCAACGAGTTCATCATTATGAAAATGGATCGTGAAAATTTCATCCTATACCCTGAACGCGATTATAGAGGCAGTATCGAGATACCATATTCATTAGCTATCTATAAAAACGTGTTAAAAGAAGCGATCAATACTTATGCTAAACAACAAAATATTATCCCATGACACAAAATTATGTCAATCTCCCGAAATCATGACCGGTAATGCATTATGCAATGCCGGTCAATAATTATGAATATATTTATCATTATTCAAAAATATGCAGAAAACTCTTGAAATATAAGATAAAATCTGCTATAATGGAAACAGTTACTTTTTATGGCACATTCTCCTGAGAATTTATTAATAGGAGCGATAAAGTTATGAATAAATATGGAATACGCAAACGTTTAATGATAACCGTAACAGCAACCGCAGCATTTGTTATAATGCTTGTGTCGATCGTTGCCTGCATCGTTGCAGTGGTCAATCATCAGGAGCAGAAGCATGAGGCTGTCTATGCTAAGCTTGATGCATGCAAAAATCTTATGGAAGCCTGGCTTGGCGAAAAGGAAGCCATTTGTCAGGTAATGGCAACGGAAGCAATAAACAGGGATTTCGCTTCAAACAGCGAGGAGTGTCTGGCATTTCTACAGGCTTGCAGTCAGATGGATGATGACATTTTTGACTGCTACGTAGGCTTTGCCGACAAGAGATATATCTTCGGCAGCGAATATGTAGCCGAAGGTTACGATCCCACATCCAGAATATGGTATAAAATGGCTGCACCTGTTGACGGTCCTATTGTGACAAATCCATATACCGACGTACAGACAGGACGTATGGTAATTACTATTGCCACAAGATTTCAGGAAAACGGTGTAACCATAGGAGTTATATCCATAGACGTATTTCTTGACACTCTTTCCGAATATGTAAGCGATCTGCACGTGGACGAAAACGGATATCCACTGCTGCTTGATTCCGATGGAGCTATAATTGTTCATGAGAACAATGCATATCTTGCCACAGTGGATGCAAGCGGAAATGACGTGTTTACAATGCTGTCCGACGTGACACCCGGCTACTCCGCCAGAATAGACGCTTCATCTCTGCCGGAGATCAAGGACTACAATAACGAGACCGTAAAATATGCTGAGACAGTACTGGACAGCACCGGCTGGAAGCTGGGATATATGCTTAATAACTCCGAATACAACTCTACATATGTAAAAATCATCCTGCTGTTTACAGGACTTACAATCTTCTTCGGAATATATATAGCATTTCTGCTGAACAATCTGCTGAACCGTGCGCTTAAGCCTCTTAACGAAGTTGTGCTCAAGTCCCATGATGTGGCAGAAGGAATACTTGACGTAAAATTTGACTACAGCGCAACTGACGAGGTAGGCGCGATCTGCCGTACCATCGAAAACAATAACCTTGTAGTAAAAAATTACATTGATGATATTGCAAGAAGACTTGATGGGATCACCCATGGCAATTTTGATGTGCACTCAAATGTAGAGTATCATGGAGACTATGCAGCTATAAAGCGGTCACTGGACAACATTTCCCGTTCTCTCGGAAATGTATTTAACGGCATTGACAGCGCTTCCGAAGCAGTATCCGGAGGAGCCGAAGGAGTGGCAAACGGAGCAAACCAGCTTGCGGAATCCGTTTCAACTCAGACCGCAGTTATCAGCGAGATCGTATCCGACGTTGAAAATGTATCGCAGATGATCGCAAATAATGTAAACCGTACCGATGACGCAAGAAATATCGCCCATGAAACGGCTTCAGCAGTAAGGAGCAGCAACCAGCAGATGCAGAACCTTCTGGGGGCTATGGAGGAAATTTCAAATTCCTCCGAGGAAATAAAGAAAATTATAAATACTATAGAGGATATCGCTTTCCAGACCAATATTCTGGCGCTTAACGCTTCCATAGAGGCAGCAAGAGCAGGCATGGCAGGAAGAGGCTTTGCCGTTGTTGCTGACGAAGTAAGAAACCTTGCAGGAAAAAGCTCCGAGGCGTCCGTTCAGACCTCAAAGCTTATAGAACATTCTGTAGAAGCAGTAAACAAGGGTATGAGATTCGCAGACTCCGCTTCAAAATCTCTCTCCAGTGTTGTGGATCAGACCGATGAGATCGACAGCATTATCGTTCAGATAAACGAGCAGTCTCATGAACAAAGTACCTGCATGGAAAATGTCAACCAGAAGGTCGGAGTGGTTGCGGACTACGTTTCTTCAGCGGCAGCAAACGCAGAAGAAAGTGCAGCAGCTTCCCAGGAGCTTAATGGCCAGGCATCCCAGCTTAAGCAAATGCTCAGCAGTTTCGGTCTGTAACAAGCAGGCTGTATATAAATCTGTTTATTGCATTTTTCAAGCCGGCAGCGGATTATCCCGCTGCCGGCTTTGCTTTTTCTGAGGGAGGTCGCAACGATCTGTTCGCGGGGGCTTCCCATTCATAAAAAGGTTGATATATCAATATCATCGGAACCGTGTCGTATTTTACTCTTTACGATCAAAGTATGCAACGATTTGCCTGCGGGGGCTTCCCCGCCTAAACTAACAGTTGATGAAATTTTTTTGCAATTCAATCAACAGTTTGTGGTAATTTAAAAAACGTTATGATAAAATAATTCTAAACCGCAAAATTTCATATAGGAACATTTGTGTCACTGGCTTTGACCGGAAAATTTTGGGCGAACTTACGGTGTGCGGTATCGTTCTATATTCCGGTTTCCCCAAAAAATAAAAAGACGGGTACAAAGATGTCCGGATGTATTTTGTTGGTTTATGCTACTCCTCAATCAAAATATAGACAAGGTCTATTATTTGATCAGGGATCAGAATTATATGACTTTGGGTCAGCATACATAGGTTTCCTGTGTGGCAGACTAAAAGCCGGTATCACAAAAGAAGGAAGGATGTAGAATTTTATGGAAATCAAAATAAGTGATGTAATAAAAGAAAAACGCCGTGAAATGGGCGTTAGTCAGGAAATATTCGCAGAAGCCTTCGGAGTAAGCGTTCAAGCGGTAAGCAAGTGGGAAACTCAATCCTCCATGCCGGATATAATGCTCCTTCCCAGAATTGCCGAATACCTGAAAATCAGTATGGACGAGTTATTCTTCGGATGCAGCTGCTGTACTCAGATTATGGACTGCAAGGATTTTCCCGATGACGGAAAACTGCGGATAGTACAGCTTCTGGGTTCAAAAGTACTTACCAAAAATGACTACAACAAGGACGTAAGAGTAATGCTTGAAGTCCCAGCATCTGATAAGATCATCAATGTTGAGATCTGGGGCAGCGCAGATATTGACGGAGACATAAACGGCAGCGTATCCGCCGGAGACAGTATAAACTGCGGAGACATCGGACACAGTGCGTCCGCAGGAGACGGCATAAACTGCGGAAATATCGGACACAGCGCTTCTGCTGGAGACAGCATAAACTGCGGAAACATCGGTCAGTCCGCCTCCGCCGGGGACAGCATAAACTGCGGAAACATCGGCAGCGATGCTGCCGCCGGGGACAACATAAACTGTGGTGACATACATGGAAACGCAGAAGCCGCAAACGGAAGCATCCGCTGCCGTGAGATAAAAGGGACCGCCACCTGCGGCGGTGATATTATTTACGAGAAATAAAACATAAAAATGGGGCTGAAACGCCCCATTTCTTTTATTCTCCCCAGCTATTGAGGTAAGCCTCCTGAACGTCGGTGAGCTTGTCGATCTCCATTCCCCAGTAGCGGATCTTTCTTTCCGCCACCTGACGATCAATGTACTTAGGAACGTCGATTATTTTATCTGTAAGGGAATCCTTGTTCTTTACCAGGTGCAGAGCGGACAGCGCCTGAATAGCAAAGCTCATATCCATGATCTCCGCAGGATGACCGTCTCCGGCGGCAAGATTTACCAGACGTCCTTCGGCAATTACATATATCCACCTTCCGTTGTCAAGACGGTATCCCTGAATGTTGTTACGGGCAGTTTTGGTCTCCACTGCGATCTTTTTCAGAGTGGCAACGTCAACCTCAACGTCAAAATGTCCCGCATTACAGCAGATAGCTCCGTCCTTCATTACCCGGAAGCTTTCCTCGGTGATGACATCCCGGCAGCCTGTTACTGTTACAAAGAAGTCTCCCAGCTTTGCAGCCTCGGTCATCTTCATTACCTTGAAGCCGTCCATGACCGCTTCCATAGCCTTGATAGGGTCAATTTCGGTAACAATAACCTCCGCTCCAAGACCCTTTGCACGCATTGCAACACCTTTTCCGCACCAGCCGTATCCTGCAACCACAACGTTCTTTCCGGCAACAATAAGGTTAGTAGTGCGGTTTATGCCGTCCCAGACAGACTGTCCTGTACCGTAACGATTGTCAAAAAGGTGCTTGCAGTCAGCGTTATTTACAAGAACCATAGGAAATTCAAGCTTGTTTTCCTTTGCCATTGCAATAAGACGGATTATGCCAGTTGTGGTCTCCTCACAGCCGCCGATAACATCCTTGATCTTCTCCGGATATTCGTTATGGATGAGATTCACAAGGTCTCCCCCATCGTCAATGATTATGTTAGGACCCGCCTCAATTACCGCGGAAGTATGACGGTGATACTCCTCGTCGGTGGCATTATACCAGGCGTAGACATTCAGACCTCCATGAACAAGAGCAGCAGCAACATCGTCCTGAGTGGACAGCGGATTGCTTCCGGTAATGTACATCTCTGCGCCGCCTGCTGCAAGAACGCGGCAAAGATATGCTGTTTTTGCCTCCAGATGCACTGAAAGAGCGATCTTTATCCCTTTGAAGGGCTTCTCCGCGGAAAACTCCTCCTCAATGCCTCTTAACAGGGGCATATTATTTTTTACCCACTGTATTTTGGTCTCACCGCTTTCCCACAGGTTTACATCTCTGATCTCGCTTGACATAAAAATACCTCCCATAATTTATTTACTGATCGCTGACAGTAATATCAGTCATTTTTGCGTCTATATACTCACACAGCTTGTTTGGCTCTGTAATTATCTGCATTCCACGGACTCCTGCACTTACGGAAATTTCCTCATGCTCCCCTGCCGTAATATCCATATAGGTGGGAAACTTTTTCTTCATCCCCACAGGAGAGCATCCGCCGCGAATGTATCCTGTAACACCAAGCAGATCCTTTACATAGAGCATCTCACATTTTTTATTTCCGGACACTTTCGCCGCCTTTTTCAGATCAAGCTCCCGGTTTACAGGGATACAGCACACGAAGAAACCGCTTTTGTCCCCTTTCAAAACAAGGGTCTTGAACATGGTCTCCGGATCTTGTCCCAGGACTTCCGCCGCATGTGTTCCGGAAAGATCGCTTTCATCCACCTCATATTCCGCCGTCCGGAAAGCTATCCCCGCCTTTTCAAGAAGTCTCATGGCGTTTGTTTTGGTCATATTTATAATCACGCTCCCGTCAGGAGTTCCCTCCTTCCTCATACATCAGAAGATCCGCTTAATGATTTTTCTATGTAGTCCAGTTTTCTACTGCTGCCAAATAATGGTGTTCATAATATTCGTCATTTTCATAATAATCCATAAAGCTTGTATAGTTATTCTCTATCCATGCAACTGGAAATTTTATGTTCTTTTCAGATTTGTCCAACAGCCGGAAAACAAATCCGGAATAGTCTCCGAGCATATCAATTTCATATCTGACAAATCTGCTTTTATCATATTTGATGTTATGATGAGAATTTTTTTCTTTCTGTAAACGAGCATATGCCTGATGCATTTTTTCATCATCGTTGGGGTCATATGCGCCTATTGCAATACTGTAACCATCATATATTCCGGAAACAGCCACTGTATGCTCGTCACTGTCACCATAATGGAGCTTGCAGTCTGACAGATGTATTTTGTAATAATGTC
>JAFLUJ010000028.1 GCA_022511485.1 Oscillospiraceae bacterium
TAGAGACCGAACGTCTTATCCTCCGGCCGTTCAGAAGCTCCGATGCGGAGTATATGTTCAGAAACTGGGCAAGCGACCGGGAGGTAACAAAATTTCTTACATGGAACGCCCACAGAAGCTTGTCCGACAGCGAAAACGTCATAAATATGTGGACAGCAGAGTACAATGATAATTCCAGATACAACTGGGCAATAGTGCTTAAAGAGCTTGGAGAGCCAATCGGAGGGATAGACGTTGTCCGCATATATGAAAACACCGGAGCGGCGGAGATCGGCTATGATATAGGCAGGGAATGGTGGAACAAGGGAATAATGACCGAAGCTTTCAGAGCAGTCATCCCATACCTTTTTGACATCGGATTCAACCAGATAAGAGCCTGCCACGCAGTAAAAAATCCCGCCTCGGGACGGGTCATGGAAAAAAGCGGACTTACATACGAAGGAACTCTCCGCAGATTTTTTCGTGCCAATTCCGGAGAGCTCCTTGATATAAGCTACTATTCAATTTTAAGAGAGGAGTACATCCCCGGAGCATAATAATTACGTCCATTCTGATTTATTACAGACAGTATATATCATGCTTTTACCTCAGTATAATAATACACCGCAAGTTGAGTTCTGTCCCGGAGATCAAGCTTGTCAAGCAGAGCGCTTATGTAGTTCCTTACAGTGCCCTCTCCTAAAAACAGCTTGCCGGCTATTTCTTTATTGCTGAGACCTGCGGCAATAAGCTCCATTATTTCTTTTTCCTTGTCATTTATGCCATGTGCAGCATAATCATAAGCTTCTCTTGCTTTCATAAGCTCGGGAAGCTTATTCATTATTTTGTCTCCGAAAACGCCTTGTCCTTTTATTACAGCTTCAAGAGCAGGAGCGATACATTCAAAATCCTGTTTCAGAATATATCCATTTGCCCCCATATTAAGAGCCTTTATGATGTACTCGTCATCAGAAAATGTGGTAAGATAAAGTATTTTTGCTTCCGGATCTTCTTTAAGAATTATCTCCCCCGCTTCAATACCGCTCATGCCCTCCATGCGAATATCCATAAGCATAACGTCCGGCTTGTGCAGACGGTAAAGCTTAACGGCGTCCTCACCGCTGCTGCCCATTGCCTCAACAGTGATCTTTCCTGTTTCCGCTGACATCATAATCGAAGCTGACCTCAAATCTGCTGTCCACCGTCCGGATACTTTCCTCAATAATTTTTTTCAGGTCTACTGAATCATCATGGAGATTATGAACGCTCTCGACTGCAAAAGGAGCGGGTGAGCATATGTCCCACATTATCATGTATTTCTCTTGCGATCCTGTTTCGCTCTCTGAGAGTGGCAAGATGGATCTCGTTATCCTGTGCTTCCGCAAGACGGAGATTCTGTTCAGCAAGCTGCATATTTTTTTCCGTTATCTGATCTCTCAAAGCGGTAAGATTTCCGACGGTGTCCTCCAGCTTTGAAACTCTCATATAAATTATTACTGCCACGATCATTCCCATCGCCAAAATAATAATTTGAGAGTAGGACAGTTCCTTTATAAAACTTTGATCGTATATATGGATAATTTTTTTAAAACAAATTTTTTATTCACAAACAAAATTTTTTTGTGAATAAAATTTAACTTGATTTTCCTGATAATATGTGATAAAATTTCTTTAGATACTATAAAAGAATATGCTGCCTACATAGAAAAGCTCATAAACTTGACTACCTTGTTGTAATTGCTTCTTATAGGCATGGTAGGAAGATTACAGAAAGGGAACATATGGCGGAATTAATGAAAAAGTATCAGGAATTGATAAAAAAATAATTTTCAGGAGGAATATAAATTTATGAATATAACATTTCTTATTGGTAACGGATTTGATGTTAATTTAGGACTTAAAACAAAATATACTGATTTTTATAATACATATATTAAATCAAATGAAAAACGTGATGATGATGACCCTGTAAAAAAGTTTTGTTATTTAATTGAAAATAATTATGAAACATGGTCAGATTTCGAAATGGCTTTTGCCTCTAATGCTTTTGGAACAAAGGAAGATGTACGTGATATTTTGTATGATTTTTCATCAAAATTTGTTAAACATTTAAAAGCTCAAGAAGAGCTTTGTAATTATTCTAATGAGGATATGCTTGATGAGTTTAGATGGTTTTTAACAAATGGATATACGTATTTAGAGGGAAGGGATAAACAAATATTAGAAAAAAGATATAGTGATCGGAAAGAAAATACAGTAATAAATTTTGTGAATTTTAATTATACAAATACTTTAGATCAAATAATTCAAAAATATATTTCAGATACTGGTTCAAATAATTTAGTACAATATAAATATTCTGGTCCTACTTTTTATGAAATCTTAGGTTCAGTCTTGCACATACATGGATCATTAGGTGGACAAATTATTCTTGGAATAGATTCATCAGAACAATTAGCTGATGAAAATTTAAAGAATAATGATTTAATTGATAGATACTGTGTAAAATATAACATAAATGTCGATATTGGAAATCAACAGATAGAAAACGATTTTATAAATCTAATAAATAATAGTGATATAATATATGCATATGGTATTTCGTTTGGAGCTTCTGACGAAAGCAGATGGAGGTTCATCTACAGGTGGTTAAAAACATCACCAAATCATAAATTAATTGTTTATAAACATAGTACAGATATAAAAAAATATGATAGGTCATATTTAAGGAAATTGCTAGATTGCATTGAAGGATACAAAAATGAATATTTGAGTTTGCTAGGTTTTAATGAAACAGAATATGAAAAGTATTACAACCAAATTTTCGTAATAGATAGTGCTGATGTTTTAGACTTTAAATTGATACAAGATGATTCGGTAACGGATGAAGATAATGAGGAAGAAGTGCTTGCAGCATCAACTTGAAAATAAATATTAAATTATAATTTCTCATATATTGTTGTAAGTATCTGCCAAAAGAGTATAAAAACACCGGCTCTCTAAAATTCTTCGAGAGCCGGTGTTGCTTATTCTTCTGAATCTGAGGGAGCAGACCAGGTTCCCTCTGCAACAGGAACGGAAGCTTCCGTATCCTGCTGCTCCGGTTCGAGCTCCTTGCCAAGGAGAGCGGGAAGCTCCATACCCGCCTGTCTGAACACCTCGTTAAGGGGAGGAACGGACTTCATCATACCTGCAATAAAGTCTGCGGTAGCAGTGCTTCCGTCGCCGTTTTTGCCGCCGTCCCAGACAGTGACCTTGTCGATCTTGATATTCTTGATAGCGTCAACCTGAATACGCATAAGCTCTTCAAGCTTGTCAGCAATGACCATCTTGACTGCGGAATCCGCATCTCCGGCAGCTTCAACAAGAGCCTTCATACCTTCAGCCTGCTTCTGAAGAATCTCCTGCGCACCGCGAGCCTCGGCAGCCATTCTTGCATAGATAGCGTCCGCTTCGCCTCGTGCCTTGCGGCGGAGAACCTCTGCTTCCGCCTCGGCAGCGATCTCTGCTTTTTCCTTTTCGATCTGAGCCTTTACAATGATGTCAGCCTTCTGAGTAGCCATTTCGAGCTCAGCACGCTTGCTTTCTGCTTCCTGTTGTGCGGAGTAGGCTTCCTCTTTTGCCTTTGCAGCCTGAACTGCCTCGGCAGTGATAGCTGTTTTGAGAGCCTCCGCTTCTTTTTCACGGCGCTTGGCTTCTGACTGGGCAACTGCGATCTTAGCATCGTTTTCACCCTCGATGGCAGCAGCGTTTGCAGCAGCGACTTGGATACGCTGATCCTTCATTGCGTTTGCCTGACCGATCTCACCGTCACGGCTTGTTTCCGCAACTGCGATCTTAGCATCGTTAGTAGCCTTTGCGTCTGCCTCGGCTTCCTTCTGACGGCGTACAGCTTCGGACTGGGCAACTGCGATCTTGGCATTGTTTTCACCGTCGATAGCAGCAGCGTTTGCAGCGGCAACCTGAATACGCTGATCCTTGCGGGCGTTGGCTTCACCGATAGCACCGTCTCTGTCCTTTTCAGCAACGCTCTTTTTAGCGTCGTTAATAGCCTTTGCAGCAGCTTCCTTACCGAGAGCGTCTATGTATCCGGATTCGTCGTTAATATCGGTAACGTTTACGTTGATAAGTCTCAGACCGATCTTCTTAAGCTCGATCTCAACGTTATTGGAGACAGCAACAAGGAATTTGTCACGGTCAGTGTTGATCTCCTCGATCTCCATTGTAGCGATTACAAGACGGAGCTGACCGAAAATAATGTCCTTTGCAAGCTCTTGTATCTCCATCATTTTCAGACCAAGGAGACGCTCTGCCGCATTCTGCATGATACCCGGTTCTGTGGAAATTCCCACAGTAAAACGGGACGGAACATCAACACGGATATTCTGCTTTGAGAGCGCATTTTTAAGGTCAACATTGATGGAAATAGGAGTAAGGTCAAGGTACTGGAAGGACTGGATAATGGGGACGATAAAAGCCGCTCCGCCGTGGATACACTTTGCGCTTTTCGCCTGACCGTTTTTGTCAGTGCCTACCTTACCGTAGATTACCATAATTTTGTCCGAGGGACACTTTCTGTACCGTGACAGTATGGCTGCCACTGCTGCAAAAAGCACCACTACGATCACACATATGGCGATCAGGGTATTAACATTGTCAAACATAGAAAAACCTCCTGATTTTAATTTATTTAAAATTTTATTTTGTCCTGACTATGTACCCGATAAACTTACCGCAGTACGTATCAACTATACTTTTTAAGGATCTTCTTATATATTATATATAACACAAATATGCCTGCTGTACAAGCAAAAACTATACCGATAAGGGTTACTAAAGGTATGATCAAGGATATAAGACCCAATATCATAAATGTAAGCGCGGTGTCTTCATACAGCTTTCCCATTTCCTGATTATATCCCTTGAGATCCTTTACTATGGGTTTGAGATTATTTTCTCCGTTTGCCCAGAAGGCTACCGGTTCATCTTCCTTTTGCTTTCCATAATATCCTATAATAAAAAAGGGAAATGCCGATAAAAAACAACAAAACAGCAGACCTAATTTTACGACCCAATTATCTAAGCCAATAAGCACAAATTCCATAAGCACAACCTCCTTTTAGTTTAATTTAATGTCGAATATATCGGATATTCCTCCTGAGAAGCCGGGTCATATTTCGCACGGAAAATCTCCCGTGAAAAATAATATGAGTATTCATTATTATTTTCCTTATCTGATACAATGATGTCTACAAATTTGCATGGAATATCAGAATGTACCATGATCTCATAATTGTCCCTTGAATAGATAATTCCTGCTTCGCGCAATATGGGAGGATCAAAATGCTCGTCAAATTTTAATATATATGTATATCCTTCGTCATATATAAAAAAGCCTGTTCTGTCAACGTAACCGTCGCTTTTTGGTGTGTCCTCATAGAATTGATTAAACGCCAGCAGCCGTCCGTCCTCTGAAAAAACATATGCAAAATTTGCCTCATCCAATGTTTTGCAGAAATGTCCCGGACTTTTTTTCGCCTGCTTTCTATACAATTTGCTCTGACCGAAATAATATTTTCCGAACGGATATATAAGCCCGCCGGACGAATATTTCACACTGGCGACATTATTAAAAACTGCGCTTTTCAATTCGGAATAAGAATTTCTGTAATTCCGGTATAACAGGTCCATTCGCCCCATTATCTCAGCGATCTCATTGATTTTTAACATGATACCTCTCACCGGCTCAACTTTGTTTTTCAACAACCAATGTTTCCCCATTAAGGTCTGTGACCCGAACCTGCGTCCCTGTTTTAAGAGTTTCCTTCAAACAGGATGTGGCACTGCACTCCATGAACCGTCCCTGCAATGTAAGAGTGACCTTGCCTTCTCCCTCGCCCTCCGGAGGTATTGGTATGTAAACCGTTGCCGTCTCTCCTATTGCGTTGCGGAAATCAATAGTGCCGTTTTCGGTAAGCTTTTTACTGAGCTGTACAAGCTTTGCAATGCCATACATGGCAAAAAATCCTGCTACGATTCCAACCGGGATGGCTCCTACAGCGGGCATTCCGCCGCTTAATGCAGCGATGGACACCCATCCGGACACTGCGAAAAATGCCACTATTCCCTGCACAGTAAAAAGCTGCAGCGAGGAGTAGTCTGCATGAACGTGAACGGGAGAATCAGCATCCCCCTGAGGACAAACATCCCCGTCAGCGGACACGTCAAGATCTATGTCCACGTCTACATCAAGTTCAACATCAATGTCAAGACCTGCGTCACCCATGTCAATGCCGCCGGTGTCGCTGATGTTTATATCTCCGTCATTTCCGAAGCCGACTATTGAGAATATAGTCTGTAAAAGCAGCACCAGCGTTGAGGGAACTGCGATACAGTACAGGACCTTCATCAAAGAGGTCAGGGAATCCCACCATTCAGCCATTTTACATCACTCCTTTGACACCAAGCTCATTTAGTGTTTTTAAAAATGCATTAGGGGAGAAAACGATAAATTTATGATCCTCATTATTTTTCATTTTAATTGTGAAGGTCGGCAGAAAAAGCATACGTCCCCGGGACACTTCTGTAATATCCGTCAGCGGCATTTCAAGATTTCTGAATCTCGGAGAGACCGTCAGCTTGTTGGTACGATAGGTCAGCTTGTCGCTGTCGGCGAACAGTCCTCCGCCTAAAATACCTTCACGGCAAAGACTTACGATAAATACTTTTTTCATATAATCGTCCCCTTTCTATGTCTGTAAATAATGCGTAAATATCATTTACTTTATTATACCCTTATATTATACATTTGTCAAGAGTTTTTGAATAATTTTATACAGTTCCTCAAATGCCCAGAAAGGAAAAGCTGCGCAGAAAAAAAGGAGTATGAGCAGTATTATCGGCAGAATTTCTTTACAGGACATCGGAAACACCTCCTGACAGCAAGAGTAAATTTAATTTACCTTTATTGTAACAGGCTTTTATCCCTTTGTCAAGGGGTTTGAAAAATTTTTTTATTAATTTTATTTTAGTTATTGCAATTTCAGAAATAATATGCTACAATAAAAGTAAATATTATTTACTAAGCCTCCCCGGAAGCCGCAGAGGAAGCTTCCGGGACAGTCTATTGAGGAGGAGAGCTATGACCCCTGCTGAACGCGGAAGAATAATAAAGGAAGCCCGTATCGCCAAAAAGATGACCCAAAGCGAAGTAGTCGGCAGCTTCATAACAAGAAATATGCTCAGTCAGATAGAAAGCGGGAATGCTACCCCCTCGGTAAAAACTCTGGAATATCTTGCCCAGACGCTGGATATTCCCATATCAGAGCTTATGCCCAGAGGCGACGAGGAAGCATACTCCGAGCCGGCAGCAGACCTTGAACGTCTCATACGGGCAAAGGAGCTTTTTTCGGAGAGGGAGTATTCCCAGGCGATAGACGTAATCGGGGACGAAAGCGAATGGGGAGACTTGTCCGACGAATTTTATGCTATCCTTGCAAGATGTTATTATGGTCTTGCAGAGACCATCGCCGAGGAAAACACCGCCAGAGCCGTTGAATATGCACGGGAGGCAGCAGCTCTGGCAGAACGTGGGATATACGCAAATCCTGCGGTCAAAACAGAAGCACTGAAACTGCTGAACAGCCTTGCAGAACGACTTAGCTCATATTACGCAGGACTTATTTCCGAAATAACCTGAGGGACTGTGCCGCAGCCCCTTGATTTTTATTCAGACATATGGTAAAATGTAAAAAAGGGGGAATGGTCATAATATGAATAACAAAGCTCCTATTTTATATGATAAAGATAAACCGCTTGCACATTATGAAGAGGCGAGGGAATTAAAAAGAAAAGTTGACTCCATATTGAACAGCGGAAAGAATATATCTATAGCTGCATTTGTTGTGGGACTGATCTGCGTTTTTACCGGGGTAAGCTCATCCGCTCCGCTTTTGATGGCTCTGTTCTCGCTTTTCGGACTTCTTTTTTCCCTGCTCGGATATATGGGCTGTCACGTCAGACATATGATGCTGAGCTTTTTCAGTATACCTCTGGGACTTGTTGCAGCTGTCATTCTGGCGCTTACCGGCTCGACCCTTGCCCCTCTCGGAGCGGTGCTCTATGTGGGAGCAGCGATCATGCAGGCAGGTGCAGCCGATGCAATATCAAAATTTCATATGCTTAAAGAGCTGCCCGGATTTCCTTTTTTTGATCCCGGTATGGACGATCTGTCATTCGCCGCTCTGGACAGACATGAAGCAGACGAGTTCATTGAAGGTGAAATTCCTGATGTAAGACCCGAACGGATAAAGTATCTTCCTGCAGAACCTCCCTCGGATGAAATGGACGAGATCGTCACGGAGGGGATCGCTCTTTCCGACGACGGAAAGACTATCCTGAGCGCATTTGAAAAGGAAACTGCCGAGGCTGTAGAGGACGTCCCTGATGATATAAAGGACGAGGTAATAATGCATCTGGGACATCTTGACCCGAATCTGTCCGAGCATGATAATAAACTTGACGGTGAAGAGGAAGAACCCAAAAGCCGGTACGAGCAGATGAAAAATGCACAGGTGAAAAACCGCAGTGATATTTCAGACGTTGACCTTTTAGGATAAATACGTGATATAATACTAATCCCTGATTTATCGATAGACATTGTCTGTTGATAAATCAGGGATTAGTATTATTTATACTATTCCTAAATCAAAACATTGACAAAGTCAATGTTTTGATTCGCCG